>JBILLF010000142.1:0-2802 GCA_044376225.1 Patescibacteria group bacterium
CTGCTCCAGTGTTGCGAAATCGCCACATTTGGTCGATTCTTACTCACGAGCTTTTTCGTAGGTTTGTCGCACTCGAGAGGTCGATTGCGCCCTCTACGTACTTGGTTTTGGACACAAACACATTCTCATCTCACAAGGGTTGATGTATGAAGAACCTGACGAACGTGATCTTCATTGGTGGATGCACGATCGCTGCCTACCTGCTGTACTATCTCGTCCTCGGTAACGCCGGCAACTTCGCCGATCCTGAGAAGCTCGAGCCAACGAACGCTCTCGGCACGATCTACACAGGTGGATTCCTTGTGGGTCTGCTTATGGCCTGTATTCTCATCGCCCTGACGTTTACAATCGAGCGCATGTTCACCATCGGCAAGGCCGGTGGCAGTGGCAACCTGAAGGACTTTGCTGGCACGGTTGTGTCGGCCGTCAAGTCCGGCAATTATGATGCCGCCATCGCTGCCTGTGACGAACAGCGCGGTTCGCTGGCCAACGTCCTGCGTGCAGCTGTTGAGCGGTTCCGCGTGGTTGAAAAGGATGGAGGTCTCAATGCCGACCAAAAGCTTTCGGAAACGCAGCGTGTGATCGATGAGAACATGAACCTCGAAACGCCACTGCTTGAAAAGAACCTGTCGATCCTTTCAACCGTTGCCTCTGTGTCAACGATGATCGGTCTTCTCGGTACGACGCTCGGCATGATTCGTTCGTTCCAAGCGCTGGGTGCCTCAGGAACGGTATCGGCACAGGCTCTCTCGATTGGTATCTCAGAAGCTCTCTACAACACAGCTGGCGGTCTTATCGCCGCAATCATTTCCATTATTGCCTTCAACTTCTTTACGACGAAGGTCGATGACTTCACGTATCACATGGATGAAGCCATCATGGAGCTGATGGAGACGTTGTCGCTCAAGACGGGAACCAAGATCTGATCCTGCGGCACCTGAGTCCGCAGAGAGCCCCCTTCCCAACGGAGAACCTGCATGTCGAAGATCAAAAAGAAGCGACTTGGATTTGTGCTGGACATGACGCCGCTGGTGGACATTACGTTCCTCCTCCTGACGTTCTTCATGTTCACGGCCAAGTTTAAGAGCGAATCGGAGAACCAGCAAAAGGTAGAGATCAAGCGTCCCAAGACCCAGGCAGATACAGCCAAGCTCGCGGATAAGGATCTGGTCATGATCAAGGTCGGCGTCGACTCGGTGTTGAAGGACACCGCATGGTACGTGTCAATGATCAACGAGCAGGATGTGGTCAGTCTCCGGCAGGCGATGATCGAAGCCAAGTTTCCCGGTGTCGATGACAAAACCGTTTCATTCAAGGTAATGGATACCGTCTGGCTCGGCAAAATCATTCAGTCATGCCGCATTGTCAACCAACGGGCAAGCTTTGCCATGGATGCTGACAAGCGTATTCGGTATGAGTGGGTGGAGAGAGCGGTGAACGAAATGCGTAAGAACCGCGCGACGACGTTCAATTTCGTCACCGAGAAGAAGCAGGGTCTGTAGTATCTGCCGTACGGCAGGTCAGATAAACACAACCACATTCGAGCGTTAACGAGGTCAACATGGCTGGTGGTGGAGGAGATTTAGGCGGGGGGAAAACCCAACGCCGGGGTAAGAAGGGAAAGCGGAAATCCAAGAAGCGAGTTGGGTTCAGGCTTGATATGACACCCCTGGTGGATATTACCTTTCTGCTGCTGACATTCTTCATGCTAACGACGTCGATGATCACTCCGCAGACGATGGAGATGAACGTCCCGCCGGAACTCGACGTGCCGATCGAGGTTAAGCAGTCAGAACTTCTGACAGTACGCCTTCGTGACGATGGGACGATCTTCTACAACATGGGTATGGACGCACCGGAGAAGATTGCCCTGAAGGCCCTGCGCAAAGTCATTGTTGACCAGAACGTACAACTCAAGAATCGCTGTATCGTCGTTCTTAAAGCTTCGTCGAATGCTCCGTACGGATTGGTTGTGACCGTTCTTGACGAGCTGAATCTTGCAGAGCCAGATATTCTTGCGGGACTCAAGGCCGCCGGTATCAACGAGCGCAAGCGCAAGTTCACCGTGGCCCCGATGGAAGCAAAGGACATTGAGGAGATCAAGGGGCTATGAGCACCGCCGCAAACATTTCGGATTCTCCGACGGGTCTTCAGTACGGCGCACAGGAGATCAAAGAGCTCATTCGTGTCAATACACGTAAGGCATTCATCCGCGTGATGAGCCTGCTGCTCCTGATTGCCTTTTACACCTTCGTCGGACCGATCATCAGCGAATGGCTTTTCCCGTCGCCCAAGGTTGTTAAAGTACGCCTTGCTAAGATCAGTCTCGATGCGCTTCCACCGCCACAGAGCCAGACCGAGGAGGCACCGCCTCCGCCGCCTCCAACGAATGTTCCATCGGGTCCAGCCGCTCGTGCTGGTACACCGGTTCCTGTTCCGGATGCTGAACTTGCGCCTGATGTCAAGGACTTTGCCAACGTTGACGAGATCAACCGCGCATCAGCCGTCGGTGGCAGTGGGGAAGACGATGGCGGTTGGGCCAATAACATTGGTGAGCCGGTTGCTATTAAAGAGCGCGAGGCAGAGCCAAGCCTCGACGATTTTACGGCCGTCGAAGAAGAACCCAAGTATGACGACATCGCCCTACAACGTCGGGTGCAGTATCCCGACATGGCCCGCCGTAACGGCATTGAAGGCCAGGTTCTTGTAGGGGCACTGATCAGTAAATCCGGTGCAATCGAGAAGATCCAGGTGATTGAATCGGACAACGAGATGCTCAATGAATCTGCTATCAGGGCGGTT
>JBILLF010000071.1:0-10601 GCA_044376225.1 Patescibacteria group bacterium
GGTAGCGTGCTGGCCCTTACTACGGTGCTTGTCAGTGAGACCTTCAACACCGGTCATCGCGCTGTGCTGGTTGGCATCCTGATCAATGCATTCCCGGTTGGACTCATCGTGGCGGGCATGGTGGCTTCGGCACAGGCGGACTGGCGGGCCGCCTTTGGGCTCACAAAGGCAACTCTGGCCCTGCCATTGCTGGTGCTGCTGGTTGTGCGTGAGTCGGACATGTGGCGGACACGAGCAGAATACGAAAAGCGATCCTCGATCGCAGAGTTGCTCTCACCCCATTATCGCCGTGACCTGTTTATCGGCGTCACCCTCTTTGGCTCGATGCTCGTCGGACTTTGGGCTCTGTTTGCCTGGATGCCGACCTGGGTACACCACATTAGTGATGCGGCCACGGCTCAGGGTAATCGAGCGCTCACCAGTATCATGCTAGGTGCCGGGTGTGTTGCCGGAGGACTGGTCAGTGGTCTGCTGTCGGACCGTTATGGACGTCGCATGGCATCGATGGTTGCCTTTGTCGGCTGTATCGGCATGACAGTGGTGATCTTCCAGACTGGCCAGGTGCCCGGAGCGCTCCTCTTTGCGTATACGTTTTTGTTCAGCATGTTCATTGGTGTAAACCAGGGCGTACTGAGTGCCTACATTCCGGAATTGTTCCCGACGCGGCTACGCGGCTCGGCCACCGGCGTAACGATGAATGCCGGACGTCTGCTAACGGCAATTGCCGTCTTTTTCGTTGGGGTTCTCGTTACCACACTGGGCGGATATGAAAATGCGATCTCCGTCTTTGCATTGTCCTACGTCATAGGTCTGTTAGCCCTCATTTGGGCCAGAGAAACCAAAGGTGCTGCTCTACCAGAGTAGGTTAGGGGATGTTTTTAGTGTTTTTCGTCATGAGTTTCCCACCTTCTACCCATTTAGGGGTATTGATGCCGTAGAATGCGAGCAGCAAATTGCTACCAGAAGAGAGGCATAAACTCTCTTTATGGGTAGTTGTCCTATTCTTCTGTGTTACCTCGGGGCCGGTTGCGCTGGTGGTACACGCGATCGGTCCCGAGTTACTATTTAGGCGACCTCGCAATGAAGAGTGACGACTCTCGTTCCACCGTCAACGATGCCCACTCGGCTTGGCTGCGGTCGGCCCCTTGGCATCACCATTATCGCACAGTTCGGACCGCTAGGATGCCCAGAGACGCGGCACTGGCACAGTTCGACGCCGAGTCATCGATCAGAATCGTCTGCGATGGGGTGAATCCTTCGGCATTGATGACGTGCAGAAACGCTTCAGCATCCGGCTTGCGTTTTCGTATCTCATACGACAGATAGACGCGATCAACCAGTTCGAACACCGGAGCACAGCGTTGGCGAGCATCCAGGAAATGCAACTCGGAGATGTTCGAGAGGATAACGGCAACGCTTCCCGGTTCAGAGGCATATCTGTCTCGCAGTTGGCGAACTTCGTCCGCCGCAAAAGGGAAGAGCCCCCGTTCCAGAATGGCACACCATGCACGATCGATGTCGGCATCGTGACATGTGAACCCGTAGATATCGCGCAGTGCCGCGCGAAACTCGGTTGTAGAAATGCTACCCCGGTCGTACTCAACGAAAACTTCCTGCTGGTCTTCGATCCCGAAGGTAAGGGGCTTGCCATTGTAGCCCGCAAGATCCATAAGGGCCGAGCGCGTCTTCTCGAAATCGATGTCGAAAAGCACGCCGCCGAGGTCGATGATCAGCAGTGAAGCCATGGGTCAGTACCGGAATGTCAGCCAGCGACGGTCGTCGATCGACGCCGAGCTACGCAGCTGCTTCTCGTATTGCTCCCATCGTGCCGAGCGCTGTTCCTCGAGAATGTCATCTCGCTTGAGTTCGAGCCACATCGGAAACTCATCCGGGTTAGCGGCGTTGATGCCCGTGATGTTGACGACGTACCAACCGTTGTCACCGAGGAACGGACCATACAGATCTGGGATCGGCTTGGCCAGGATCTCGCGAGCGGCCGTCAGATCAAACATCGCATCCCCAAAGTACCCGTCACCGGTGATGGTGAGCCCCCTGGCCACTTGGGCTTCTTTGGGACGTTCAGCAATGAAGAGTACACCTCCATCAATGCGCGAGCAGAGCCCCTTGACGATCTTGGCAAGGTCGCGGCGGGCTTCACAGGCACGCTGGCGCACGATGGCGTCCGACATACGGTATAGAGCCGCTTCGAAAGGAAGGGGGCCGGCTGGAACACTATCGATGACAACAGCCATCACCACACCCTTTTCAGGCGTGTCAATCGGGTCGCACGCAGCGGCCACCTGGGTGCGGAAGGCCACCTGCGGCAGGCGGTAAGAGCCATAGACCTTCTGACGTTCCGTGAACCAGGGAGAGAGCGTGAGCTGGCGTCCGAAACGTCCGGCCACGGCACCAAGCTCGATGCCTTCTTCGTAGATCCGGACCGCCTCGCTGACAACGCCAAGGATACTGTCGACGGTTTGCTTGGAGGGCTCGATCGGCGTCAGGATGTACCGTATCCGTACCACGGGAGACTTTGCCCCCTTGGCTTTGATCACCGAGTCGATCAGTAGGATGTGTGCACCGGACGGGTGCATGATGGGGCCGACAGCGGTGCCAACCTTCTTGCCTCGCACACGGGAATAAAAGTCCGCCTGCTCGGCTGAGTCGGCTGAGAGCCGGATCGTTCCGTTGGATGTTGTACTTGAAACGCTATTCCAGATGGAGTCTCTTTGGCGTGGACTGCGTGCAGCGTTGACAAGGCCGACGAAGCGATTGATGTTACTCAGAACGAGAGAGGAGTCGATCGGAGCAGCCGTCATGGGCCAGGACATGATGGCCAAGCGCCGCATTGGTTCGGGTGTGGTGAACTGGGTGGAGTTAGCCTTGTGATAGGCCTGCAACTCGGTGACGTTCGGACGAGGGATGTCTTTGGCGCAGGGAACCAGCACAACATCTGCCGACACCGTCGAGGCGGCAAGACGGAAACGCTCACGCAGTCCGGACGTATCCAGGGTAACATCGTCGGTAACCTTTGATCGGAGCCGTCGTTCGGTTTCGGCAAAGCCGATAAACTCGCGCCACTGGGCGATCGTGCCTCTGAGTTGCCTGACCTCTTGATCACGACCCTGGTCACTCATGCCAGGAGTATTAGCCCGGACAACTGAATCCGGACGCAAAACCATGGCGTTGAGCAGTGCGGCATCGAAGCGGCCACGCTCGTCCACCACCCCGCGTTGGATGTAGTCGGGCGTAGCATTGAGCAGGATGCTGTCGACCACAGCCAGCGAAACAGCAACGCCCTGCGAAGCCGAGGCACGAAGTAGTAGTCGTCGCCGCACGATATCGTCCCAGGCAGCCTGCATGATCTCGGGCGGATCGACCTGACCACGAAGCTGAGCATACTCGGTACGACGTCCGATTTCGCGTGAATACTCATCGAGCCATATCGTGTCGCCATTGATGACTCCGGCCAGGGGGCGGGCATTTGCCGCCGGACGGAGCTGTGCGGTGGCGGCTGTGGCCGCCAGAAGAAGCAGTATAGGAAGGACTCTGCGCATGGCGGCAAAGATACCGACCGTAGATTCGCCTCCATGAATTCCTTTCAGATCGTTCAGGCCAAGCGCGCCCTGATTGCAGAGCTTTCCCAGCGCGAGCAACGACGGATGTCGAAGGATGAATGTCTGGAGTTCCTCCGGGCAGCCGGACATCGCGTCAATGCGGATGCGCTGGCCGCCCTGGTGCAGGGGAGTGCCGATTCGCCTCTTGCATTCGACGGGGACCAGGTACTACTGAATTCTCCACAGTAGCATTGCAGATTAATCCCGTGCGTTACATTTGACGCATGAGTTCCACGGCCGTCATGGGGCCAGCCCCCTTCTATCTTTCGCTGCTGCTGCCTCTGGTGGCTTGGCTCGGCGTGGAGATGAAGCTCGCCTGGTCCGTGATGGGCGCGCTGTTTGCGTTTGCAGCGCTTCCTCTGATGGATGTACTTGTGGGCTCCGATCACCGCTCACCCTCGCCGCAGCAAGTGATCGACCTCGATGACCGACTAGCATATCGAATGGTACTGTACATCCAAGCCCTTGTCCAGACGGTGCTCCTCTGGCGTGCCTGTGAGATCTGGAGTTCCCCGATGCTGCAATGGTGGGAGGGCGCTCTTGGCGTGTTGAGTATCGGCGCTGTCACCGGCGGACTCGGCATTACCATTGCTCATGAGTTGAGTCATCGAAACTCTATCTGGGAAAGACGTCTGGGACTCCTGCTTCTGCTGCAGGTTGGGTACGCGCATTTCGCTCTCGAGCATGTTGCTGGACATCATCGCAACGTGGGATTGCGGCATGACCCGGCCACGGCGCGCAAGGGCGAGACAGTCTATGCCTTCATCATTCGCTGTATCGTCGGAAGCTGGTTGCATGTCTGGCAGATGGAGGCCCAGCGCTTGCGGAACCGCGGACGCCTTGCCTTTGGTCTGGGCAACCGTATGTGGTGGTGGATGCTCGGTACGCCGCTGATCGCTGTGGCCGTCGGCTACTTCTATGGCACAACCTCGGCTGCGCTCTTTCTCGCTCAGGGGGTTATCGGCGTTCTGTTACTCGAAGCAGTCAACTACGTCGAACACTACGGCCTAGTGCGCAGCGAAGTCAAGCCGGGTGTGCCCGAAAAGTTCGGTCCTCAGCATGCCTGGGAAGCTCGGCATGCGGTGTCGAACGCATTCCTTTTTAAGCTGCAACGTCATGCCGACCATCATCTTCTGCCGCAGAGGCGCTATCAGTCTCTGCGTGTGCATGATGAGAGTCCGCAGCTGCCGCAAGGTTATCCGGGCATGATCCTACTTTCGCTTCTTCCGCCGCTCTGGCGCAAAGTTGTCCATCCGAGGTTGCCGTAGTACGGCAAGTTGATGATGTGTCTTCCTGAAAGTCTTCCCCTTTGGCGCCGCGCCGCCGGTCTGGCGCTATTCATACTAGGGATCTTTCTTCCATCACTCATTCCGCTGATCTTCATCGTGGGCATCGATGGGTGGCTCGCTGCCGGACTCACAGTTGCCTTTTCTGTGGGCCTGCCGGAGCTGCTCTGGCTTTTGGCTGCGCTCTTTATCGGCCGTGAAGGAATCCGTCAGCTCTGGCGACGCCTACGCATCAGCGCGCGACTGCTGCTGCGTCGTGCCCTACGTGCTGCACATTGACAGGTGCCGTGCAGCCGGCCGTTCTTCGGGCAACATCGTGTATCTTTGCCGCTCACGGTCCCGTAGTTCAGCTGGATAGAACGTCAGCCTCCGAAGCTGAAAGTCGGTGGTTCGAATCCACTCGGGACTGCTGAAAACACAGGGATGTGAACACGCAAATCCCTGATGTAGAACACGTTAGAAGTCCTATCACGTCAACTGTGGTAGGACTTTTTGTTTTCAGCGACACATCATAGTCCCACGAAACAAACGATGATGGTTCGGGTTCTTTGAACCCTCACCCAGTGTCTCTGTTTCAACGGGTGAACCGCCCCGCTATTCTCGTCACTATCGAACGATCGGTAATGATCGGATCACTGAGCCCTTCTTCGTTGCAACTCTCAGGACGTACTGTGCTGACGGGATCGCAGTAGCATCAACTGTTACAATACGAGAAGGCATTGGGCTGAATGTGCGAGCACTGACTGGCACAACAGATCCTGTAACATCGACGATAGTGAGATCAACGATCTCATTATCATCGTCATTCACCGTGATGGTCAAGCGATCCTGATTCACAGGAAAGGGGCTTATTGTGACATCATCTGCTGGGCTCATGGATTCGTCGTGTATCCCTGTGATGTCGTCCTCGATAACCTTGACGCGGAACTCTATTTCTGCCGTGGCATTGGAATCAGCACAGAAAACTCGAATGGCAGACCATCCAAATACGTTTTCCCGTGGGATCACCTGAAGCACAAGGTTTGGCACACTGCCCAGTATGCTGATGTTTGAAAGCGGTATGACAGAGGTATCAGAAGACGTCACGTCGTACTGCAGTTCGTCAGGATTGTCATAGATAACCGAAAACACGTCCATTAGTGTGTCGGTGCTGGTGACAACTGTATCTGCGAGACCACGAATGGCAGGGTTTGCAACAGTTTCGCGCAACGGCTCTATCAAGAACTCGTAGGGATACTTCCATGAGGTGATAGTAGCTTCGCCCGAAATCGAAATGTAGAGCTCAGAACCAGCAGCTGCAAGCATCGACGAATCAACGACAACATCTACCGGCGTTGACGCCTGTACTGTTCGCTCGAACATGACATTGCTGTTCGCTGCACGCACCATAACCGTGAGATCTCGTTTGGGTGCTACCGTATCGCACAGTCGCAGATGAAGCCCCGTAACCAGATTGTCGAGTTTGCTCAGAGGCAGCCTGAACATGTCTGTGTCCGATGTCCCCCCGCCTGACTGAATTGTGAGCGCACCTCTGTAGTGTCGCCCGAGGGCAATACCATACGCCAGCGACTGAGTTCCAGGTTCATCAAGACCTCGCATCATAGCTCCAGCATCCGAGGGAGCAGTCCAGTGATCATGGAAAACATTCATGGTATCCGATACGCCACGAGGGAATAGCTCTCCCGCATCGGAAAGAACTACTTGCCGGGCAACCTCGACCAATAGATCGCTTGCAAAGCTTCCAAACTTTGATGTGATATAGGTATATGGCAGATCAACTGGCAGGGGCATACTTGATGTAAGGCCCTGATTGATCCCCATTACAGTATCCGTTTCCCGTCCGTTGCAGTCTACATCTCCATTATGCCAACCACTCAACAGCCAGTTCGTGTTCAAGCCCCCTTCATAGCCGCCAAACATGTAGATACCCGTTGACTGGCTTCCCGATGCATAGGTGACTCGAAGATCTCGAGCTGCCTCACTTGAGGAGTTCACCAGAAGTATATCTGCCTGAGTGCTGTCTTCTTCCTTTGATACGCCGGGAACCCACTTCAATGCATCACATCCGAGATGGGGCGAGCAGAGCGTAACCACCTTCGCAACGCGGTGTCCGTCTGCTGCCTGCGGATCTACCCACCAACGTGGCAGACCATCGACACGTCTCTGCAGATACTCACGGATAGCGATACCGCCCATCGAGTACCCAAACAAGATCACCTTCTCGGCGCCAGTTGCCGCGAGCACCTGCTTTATACATTGCTGCAGAGCATAGCCAGACTTCATGATAGCCGATTGATCGCTCTGAGACTCTCGAGCGATGATCCAGAGGTCTTTGTATGGGTAGAGAATGGGCTTAGACGGGACCTCATTCCAGCTTGTCTCAAAATTCACCGTGTAAATTCCTGACGGTAAGGGGGCTGTGGGGTTTACATATACATCGTCGTCGGTGTTCCCGGGAATTCCGTCTGGCCCGAACATGCTGGTCATGTCTTTATATCGGTTCAACGATGCATGCAGCACAGTTCCTATATCGTCTCCGGTTGTACGCAGGTGATCTCCGTACACCTTTGAGATGTCACTAAATGCTGAATACCAGATCTTGTCACTATTGTCTAATCCGTGAATGAAAATGATCGGATATGGCGAAAATGATTTCTGTGCGTTTCCTTGTGGGGTAAGAGTAACTAACGCAAAGAGAAACCCGTAGATCATGCGCAGCATATGATCGGTCTTTCGTTGATTTCTGAAGTGCAATCTGCTGCAAGTTATATGGCAGAGTTTAGGGACGCTGCATTCGTTCGATTCGAAGCTCCTCCTGAGAACCAAACCGGGGGAAGATGATTCAGCACCCCAGGCCGTATTTTCGGTGCCATGCGTATAGCCCTGCCATTGCTTTTCATCGCCGTGCTTAACACCAGGGGCCAGGACCTTGTGGTAGCGCGGAACCAGGAGCGGACATGCCTTATCCGACTCACCGAACAAGCGGGGGAGTTCCCTTCTCATGACGCGGTGTTTGTCTGCCGGCGCAGTCTCAAGGGTGCAATCGATAGCATCGTGACGCCAATCGATGAGATCCGAGGACGCGGTGAATGGGTGGAGGTTGCCGGCCACACATCGGATAGCATAGGTATAGTGCTGGCACTTACGGATGCGCGTGAGCGCAAGCAGTCCCAATCGCCTCGCATACGTCACATCATCCTGCGTGCCGGGGAGGATGGACGCTACGTCCGCACAGACATCAATGACCTCATGATGGAGTATGTCCGCGATGTTGTTCAGGGGGCTCGCATGGTCCACAAGGGGGAGACTGCGCGCCCCCTGACAGATCTGAAGCGTATCGATCTAAAGTCCGAGCCATACAGCCGAATTCTTTCCCGCCAAGCCTTTGCCGCAGCCGGCATGAGCAGACTCGAACCGATGTGGTTGCTTTCTGATGAGGCTTCGGGAGCGCAGAGCATCCTGACCTATGGTTTTGATGACGACGGGCTGGCAACTGTACAGGTGGTGCGCTCATGGTACGGACCTCTGCGGCGGCTGGTCTATCAGCGTGGCGCTGTCGTCGGAGTAACGCCCTCGGGGGGCGAGTCACCTGCGCTGCGGGTCTTCGACGAATCATCCGACTCCTCGCGCTACGCACGCGTGATCCGCTACGCATGGACAGACCCCGATGCTGATTCATTGGCCGATGGACGCTATGTGGTGCAGGCGATGACGATCGTCTCGGCATGCGTGATACCGCCCAAGCGCTGGGACCCATTCCCGCAATCGGCCCGGCTTACACGCTCCGTACGGCTTGGCTTCGCTCCGGGCTATGAGGGCTGCGCCTCGGCACGCCACGGTGATGCCAGCTGGCCATTTGGTTCGCCCCTCAAGGCATCAACGTCCTGCGAGATTCTGGCAACGTCAAAGGATGCGAGCGATAATGCGTGGCATTTCATCGGTGTGCGTCTGCCGAATGATCCGGCCGTGCGCCGGCTCTTTGGTGATTACTCGTCGTCCGAAACCGAACAGCTCATCACTGGCGGCTGGGTAGCAGCAAGCGCGCTAGATACTCTGGGACTTCCCAGTGTTGAGGTCAATCGTTAAGTTTAGTTATGGAGCTTCCCATGACATCATCTCGAATGGAAATCCGCAGGTCTGCCGCACTTCGTCTCGCTGAAGTGGTTGGAAACATTACCCTCGTTGGCATGATCTGGTTGAACTCGTCGTTGCAGGACGGCGGATTTATCTCGACACTGTTGTTACTACTACCCACTGCGCTGTTCCTGTCCAATGCGCTTCTTGAACTCGCCTATCTTCTGCGTGGCAATCCTGCGGTTGTGAGTATTGCCGGTGAGGTGATGACGGTGGTAGGACCGTTGCGCACAAAACGCTTTGCGCTGTCGGACGTCTCTGTAGCGGCATCCTCGCGACTCCTTTGGCCTGGTAGTGTTGTGATCAAGAGTGCCGATTCATCGGTAACGCTGACGGACTTCGAAATTGGTCGCAAATCTCGCGTTGCTCTGACGGAATTCTTCCGCAGCCGCTGAGCGCCCCCTTTCAATCGATGCGTTCTTCTACTCGGCAGCTCGCCGCATACGCGCCATGAACAGCCCATCCGTACAGAGATCCTGAGGTAGACCTGAAGTACGATCTCTTCTGAAGGTTACCTAAACGTCCTGAGATCGATGTACATCGTCTGGAATCCATCCTCATGAGGCAGTTCGTCTGAGACGCTGGCATAAGTAAAGCCAAGCCGCGCGTACAAACCCGTTGCGTCGTATGAAGTCTCCGGATCAACCAGAGCGTCCACGGTCATAAAGCGCACACCTAGTTTCGGTGCGATCTCTTCTAGCACGTGCGCAATGCTCCAGGCTACCAGTCTGCGTGCAACTCCTTTTCCTTGATGACGAGAGTCAACAGCAAGTAGACCGATCTTGACGGCTGGAAAGCTCGTCCTTAACACCTCCTCACTCAGAAGAAGCTGCGATGCCGATGCCGTCCACAGACGGTCAGCTAGAAGCGTGATGTAGCCAATGATCCTGTCAGAGTCACGGAGTACGAAGCAGCGAGCGATCCCCGCACTCTGCTCTCTTCGGATCAAGTCGCCCACGAGGTAGGTACGAAACTCGCCTCGCGTGCAACGAAAGCCAGCGACCTTCTGGCTGAAATCGAATGCCTCAACTGGACATTCCTCTACATCAGAGCCTCCTGAGCGGCCGCTGACGTCCTGCTTCATCGCTTCTTCGAGCGGATCTTTTCCCGTTCCCTGCGCACAAGGTCACGAATGCTCTCGGTTTGCTCATTGCAGATAGGCACATCATTCTTGATAGCGAGCAGGACCCGACGACTTTCCTCGACAGACAGAGGTTTTGAGGTTGTGTTTGGCGGATACTTCATCGTTGTCACTCCAAAAAATAGGATTGCTAAAAATGGGAATGGTTCACTATGATCTATGTGTTGAATATCTGGGAAACGTGACAATCACTCGCGCCGCATACGCGCCATGAACAGCCCATCCGTTCCATGATGTAGCGGATCCAATTGCAGCATGAATTGCTCCGCCGTGAGTTCGGGAACGTTGACCCCATAGCGTCCAAAGCACGGGGCAAGGGGCTCACCAGTAAACTCAGGATGGTCGGCAAGGAACGTCTCCACAACGTGCTCGTTTTCTTCGGGCATGATGCTGCATGTTCCATAGACAAGCACACCGCCCTTT
>JBILLF010000143.1:0-2787 GCA_044376225.1 Patescibacteria group bacterium
ACCGAAAATTCTTTGGCTATAATTCCGTTTCGAAAAAAGGCAATGACACTAGGTAGCAAGTATCTAGAAAACATGTACGATTACATACTCTGGTACGGAAAAGACAAGCAGCTAACGAGATATGCACATCTATACACAGAGGACAACGGCGAAGGAACGCGATGGGATAGGGTCGAACTGGCTGACGGATCTCATCGTGCAACAACTAGAGAGGAAAAATCTGGAGCAGGTTCCTTAAACGCCGCTGCAAGACTATTCAATCCCTTCCCAATTCAGCCGCCTACATTCGATCCAAAATCCGTCTACTCTGTGATGTGGAATGGCATTGAGTATAGACCGCCTTCTGGGACTTGTTGGATCACCTCGGATGCCACGCGACTCAGATCTCTGCTAAGTACACAGCGAGTTTTTCCTTACGGACAGTCACTTGCTTACAAGCAATATCTAAAGGACTTTCCGTACAGAAAACTCACTAACATTTGGAACGATACTCGCTTAACGGACAAACAGTACGTCGTCCAGACAGCCGAAAAAATCATCGAGCGCTGCCTCCTCATGACCACCGACCCCGGCGATCTCGTTCTCGACATCACATGTGGTTCGGGTACAACGGCCGTGGTAGCTGAAAAGTGGGGACGCCGTTGGATGACGTGCGATACGTCGCGCGTGGCCATCACGCTCGCTAAGCAGCGACTCACGACGGCATCGTACGATTACTACGAACTGCGCTATCCCAACGAGGGTCTGCGCGGCGGCTTCATCTACGATACCGTGCCGCACGTAACGCTCAAGAGCATTGCCAACAATGCCGAGATCGACATGATCTACGAGCAGATGCATCCGGCAATTGAGCAAGCGCTTGGTGCATTGAATGCGGCATTGCAGAAGGATGCAACGGGCATTGCATTCACCGTTACCGAAGGTGTCCGCAAGAAGAAGTCTATCACCCTTGGTGGCACCGAAGCGTTGTTCGAATGGGAATTACCATTCGACCTGCCCGAGGGCTGGCCTGCGAGTACGCAAGCCCCTTTTGATGCATTCCACGCAGCGCGCATTGCCATGCAAAAGGCCATGGATGCAAGCATTGCGGCGCATGCAGACCAGGAAGTGTTGTACGACAAACCGCAGGTGAACAAGAAGAAGTTGCGTATTACCGGACCCTTTACCGTTGAGGCCGTACCGTTTCCGTCGGTGTTGTCTATCGACGACGCTCCCCTGCCCGTCGAGCCTGATGCATCGATTGCGCGGACGGGTGAAACGTCGCGTCAGACCACGTGGCGTGACGAACTGCTCAAAACAGGCGTACGTGGCAAGGGTGGACAGCGCATCGAGTTTTCGTCGATGGAGACATTACCCGACCTGCGATACATCCACGGTGTGGCCACCATCAAAGACACCGGCGAGCGCGTGCTTGTGAGCTTTGGTCCGCCCCATGCGGCGCTCGAGCAACGTCAGGTCGAGCAAGCCATCATCGAGGCACGTCGATACGGACCTGGCTTTGCGTACATCCTGTTCTGCGCCTTCACCTTCGACCCCGAGGCGGCAAAGGACATCGACGACGCTTATTATCCCAATAATGTCAAGCTCTTGAAAGTCCAAATGAACACCGACCTCTTGACCGAAGACCTCAAGAAAGGCGGCAAGAGCAACCAGAGCTTCTGGCTTATGGGTCAGCCCGACGTGGGAGTGCGCAAGCGAGAAGATGGGTTGTACGAGGTCGAGGTACGAGGCTTCGACTACTTCGACACCGCTACCGGCGAGCTCAAGAGTGGTGGCACTAAGAACATTGCCATGTGGATGCTCGACACCGACTACGACAACCGGTCGCTATTCCCTAGGCAGGTCTTCTTCCCCATGGCCGGCGACAAAGACGGCTGGAACCGACTCAAGAAGACCATCCGAGCTGAGCTTGACGAATCGCGTATCGATGCATTCCACGGAAGCGTGTCGCTTCCATTTGAACTTGGCGACTACAGCCGTGTTGCCGTCAAGATCGTTGACGATCGCGGCATCGAGAGTTTGAAGATCGTGGAGGTGGAGTAGGCATGACCACCAAATCCCTCATCATCAACTCGCCCTACGAGCGGCCTGGCCGCTGGTGGGAGGACTATCAGGGCCAGCTGCGTCCGCAAGAAGGCCGGCGTCCGGCAGGGTACGAGATCTTCGATCCGCGCGCGAACACCAAGCGGACCGAAGAGCTCACACTCGTGAACAACATTCGCGAGCGGGTGGACGAGTGGCGAGAGCAGGGCTATCCCGGTGTGACGAACATCACGCGGCAGCTGCTTGAGCATTGGCATGACGCCTCTGCCCGACAGTATCCGTTCTTCTTCTGTCAGCTCGAGGCCATTGAAACACTCATCTGGTGGGTAGAAGCCCCCTCCAATGCAAAGCAGGGCATTAACATTCAAGGTGATGGCGGCCCCTTTGAACGCATCTGCAACAAGATGGCAACGGGGTCGGGCAAGACGACTGTGATGTCGATGATCATCACATGGCAAGTCCTAAATGCTGCGACCTTTCCCAAAGAGACCAAGCGATTTTCGAAGGCCATCTTCATCGTTGCACCTGGCATTACCGTAAAGGACCGACTACAAGTTTTGCTGCCGGGACATACGGATAACGTTTACGATCAGTTCAACCTGTGCCCAACGTCGGCCCTGCGCAATCGCCTGAACCAAGCCGTGATCCTGATCGAGAACTGGCATACGCTGATGCCGCTCAAGGAGCCAACGCGATCGGTGGTGAAGAAGGGTCAGGAGAGCGACAAGGCTTACGTTAAGCGCG
>JBILLF010000072.1:0-10492 GCA_044376225.1 Patescibacteria group bacterium
CATGAAAGGCCGCCCGTTGTCGCACATACGGATGCGCATCCGAACAGCTTGCTGCGAGGGCGCAAACCGATACGGAGTCGTCGATTTCGCCGATGGTAGCGGCAGCGAGACGTCGGCGTTTCCATGGGGAGTCGGATAGCATCTGAGTTAGTCGTGTCAAGCCTTGGCGGCATTTGATCTTACCCATGACGGTTGCAGCCATCGTCACCTCGGACATCGACGCAGATTCGAGCTTCCGCAGCAATAGTGCAGTGGTCGAATCGGGATCGGTTTTATGGAGCTGTGGAAGAACGATCTCCAGTGTGAGGCGCTCTCGAGGCATCTGCGTGCCAAACTTCGTCGATAGGAAATCCAGTGCCTGTTGCGAACGTTTGCCGAGTTCGGCCCGAGCCGGTGCCACGGCATTCTGAAATCGCAGATGGGATGCCGATGCCTGCACAAAAAGACTGTCAACGCTCGAGGTCAGCACTACTGGTGGAGCCTTGTCGGCAGGCTCTTTCACCGTTGAAGTGGAATTGTCCCCGATGTCAGCAAAGATTCCGTAACTGGACTTCGACATGACCGTGTCATTGCGAGTGGTCTCCGCGTAGCGGTCACTGCCTTCGGCATCGACGAAGAGCCCAATCATGCCGTAGCCGCGGCGCATGTCAGAGTATCCGAGCGTATTGGTGATGTTCGAGGCGCTATAGGCATCGTTACCTTTAACGTCGACGAGGATAGACACGGCATTCGCATTGCCGGAGCCTAGCGAAAGGCTCTCACAGATGTACACGTCATCGCCCCGATCATCCAGAAGTATGCCTGTGGCGATGTCGTGACCGCATCCCTGGGAAACGCCATGCGAGCGATAGGTGTCATTGCCATTTAAATCGTGCAATGCTCCAACGGCAAAGTGCACGCCTGAGCCCTGCGCATATTGATAGGCATCATAGCGATCGTCTCCGCCACCGTCAACAAGGGCACCAAGGCCGAACCAGTATCCCGTTCCCTGGCCATAGATGTCGCACGAATAGAGGTCATTTCCTGCTGCATCGACCAGAAGTCCGATTCCGCCAGACATTGCCGGACGTGAGCCCAGTGCGGCTCCCTGCACAAAGGAGACCTGGTGGTCATCATATCGCAGGACATCAGCAAAGGGGCTAACGGCGATGTACCGGTCATTGCCTGCACCATCGATAAGCAGTCCTGCGCCATTCGTAGCACCAAAGGCTTGGGCCTGAGCGGCACACACATACAGGTCATGACCGATACCATCGATCAGCATGCCGATCCCAACTATGCCGGCCCCCTGACAGTTCGTGCGGCCACGATAGACATCATTTCCCGAGACATCATGGAGGATGCCGAATCCATAGAGTCCCGAGCCAAGAGAGTAATCAGCACCATGATATTCGTCGTCACCAGCCTTGTCGATCAGTACGCCGGTTCCAAATGAGCCGCTGCCCAGTGTGTGGTCACCGCCACGATATACGTCATTGCCGGAAAAATCGACGATGAATCTCGTATGCACGAACCTGTCAATGCCCGTTAGATTGTAGGTGTCATTGCCACCTAGATCGACAATGCCGGCATACTCACCCGAGTACGTATCGTCCCCGGTTCCACCGATGGCAACCCGACCATAGCGTGTGGTTAGGGTGATGGTGGTGACCGATTCTCCGAGCACGTCAAGAGCTTTGGACGTCTCATCCAACAGATGTCGAAGATCAGCATACAAGGAAGCCCCCTGCGAGCAGATCATCGATACAACAGCTGTGTCGATGCTCTGACTGACGCTTTGTACCGCAGCGTGTCCTACCCCTTCCTGCTCGTAGATCTGCCAAAGCGTCAGGTCTTCTTCGCCGGGAGAGAGTCTCCAGAGTGAATCGAGCTCCATCTGTAACTCGCTCAGATTGCGCTGCCTATTGCGGGCATTCTCGATAGCCTCATAGGCGCTGGTTAGCGCTCCCACAAAGCGCACGACCAGCATCCGCAGTGGTGTGCTGAGACTGTCCAAATCCCTAACGGCGTTGCGCTGACGCAGGTCATCAAGAGTAAGGATATTGGCGTGAAACGTTCGTCGCAAAGAGGCAAGGCCAACGCTTTGCATTAGGCCGTCGATTGCATCGAGTGTTTTCAACTCGCTCGCAGATGATAGCTCAGCCGATACGGAGTCGGTCCATTGAAACACCGATATCGGATCCGTGAAGAGCCGATCATGAAAGGGGCTTCTATGTCGATCTCGATCCAGAAGGTCCGACGGCATGGCCAGGTCGGCATGTCTCATGCCAAGAAGCGATAGAGCAGTATCGAGGCCACGCTGGAGCTCTGCCATCGATTGCCGGCGGACGGAGTCTCGCTGTTCAGTAGCGCCTGCCGCAGCTATCAATACGGTAAGGGTAATCCAAACACATCCGTGAAAGCGACGCATTGTTACATCCTCATCAGCGTCTTGAGATCGTCGGCAAGGCTCGGATTGATCTGCTCAAGTGCGGCCAGAAGCTGCTCCGCACGCTCGCGCCGGTTCGATCGTAGATAGCATCTGGCGGCATGGTAGAGCACCGTGGCACTTTTCGGAAACTGTTCGACGTCACGGTCGATGAACCCCGCCGCATCGGCGCAGCGATCAGCATCAAAACACGTTCGTAGACGTTCCGAGCGATACACCTGCGAAGTGTCGGTGATTTGGATGGCCTGGGCGTGGGCACGCAATGCCTCGGAAAAGTTGCCGAGTTTACGGTAGAGTAGGGCAAGGGCATGGTATGAATCACCGGCGAAGGTCGCTGACGTGGTCGCACATCGGCGGTAGGTCTGGATGGCATCCTCGGAAAATCCCAGTGCAGCATACACGCTAGCCAAGTTGTAGTATGCCTCCGAGTAGTTTGGTTTTATAGCGATGGCCTTACGCAGAGCGTACATTGCCGAGTCCATCTGCATCATTTCTGTCTGCAGCAGTCCAAGATTGTACCACGCCATAGCATCATCTGGTGCGATAGCCAGATACCGTCGGGCAACTTCGATGGCCTCCCGGGTTCGCCCCCCGTCCTGAAGGGCGGCGGTCTGAAGAAGATATGCCGACGGAGCCTTGCTACCCAGGGCTACCGCGCGCTCGAGGAACGGCAATGCCTGTTGAGCCCGCTGAGCGGCGATCAGCGTCTCGCCAGCCAGCAGCTGCGCTGAGGGGTCATCCGGACGCAGATCGGCGCTGCGTGATGCGAGTTCAGATGCTTCGGCACTGCGCTGCAGGCGCATATAGCAGCGCGTGAGCTGCTGCATAATCGGTAGGTTGTCGGGCCGGCGGAACATGGACTCTTCAAGATGTGTGATGGCCTCCTCACAACGTCCAAGAGTTGCAAGAGTCATGCCGAGGGCCATTGACGGTTCGGCAGAATCCGGCGCGATGGTATGGGCTGCCGAAAACATACCGACTGCTTCCGAGGAACGTCCCAGACGCATAAGGCAGTCGGCTGCGATCATATGTGGCTGGTAGGCGCTGGGGCGAACAGTGATGGCAGACCGGGCTTGTTCAAGTGCTTGGGCTGGCCGGTTTTGCCGCAAAAGGGCCACCGCAAGAATCACCAATCGGTCAGCGTCTCTGGGATGTTTCTTGAGTTCCGACTGGACAATAGACTCAACCTGTTTCCAGTTGCCGGCAGCGATGGCCGTTCGCACCGCCGGTGATACCTGCTGGGCTCGCAGAACGGCTAGGGGAACCAACAGTAGCAAAAGGAAGATCGGGAGTCGTCGTGCAACGTCATTCATTACTTGCGAACATACAGCGCATGGGTGTCTGAACCCACGCGCCTTGCATAACGCACTTTCCACTTTTTAAAAGGGCTATCAAAAAACCACTCTGGACCCGACCCGATGATCAGTGGAGCTGTATGGACTTCGATCTCATCAACAGCATCTTCGCGCAGCATGCGTGAGGCAAGGTACGGCCCGCCCTCGAGCAGGACGGAAGCGATGCCTCGTTCTGCTAGGCTCTGAAGTATGTCACTGCACGCAATAATTCTGGCCTGGTCTGCAGGCAAAGGAACGACCTCGGCACCGAGATCGGCCAGTTCCATCCGCGCATCAATGTCTGCATGGTTTGCGCAGACTACCAGTGTACGGATTTCTGTGGCTGTTTCCATCAGGACCGCACTTGCCGGCAGACGGCAATCTGGATCGATGATCACACGAACTGGATTCCTGCCAGCGCACAGGCGTACCGTCAGCTCCGGGTTGTCATAGATAGCTGTTCCGACACCGATCATGACGGCATCGCGTCCCGATCTCATGCGGTGCACCCGCATACGGCTCTCAACCGACGTCAGGTAGCGTGGCTGGTCAGGGGGCATGCGCACGCGCCCGTCGATGGACGTGGCGATCTTCAACGTCACATGTGGACGTCCTGTTGTGATCCAGTGCACAAATGCTCGGTTGAAGTGCTCAGCCTTATCACGCAGAATGTCCGTAGTTACCTCTATGCCAGCCGAGCGCAACGCTTCAATGCCCTTACCGGCAACGAGCGGGTTAGGATCGGGCATTGCCACCACAACGTGCCGGATCCCACTAGCGATGATGGCTTCAACGCAAGGCGGCTGCTTGCCATAATGCACGCACGGTTCAAGGTTAACGTACATGGTGGCGCCATCGGCTTTGTCCTGCAGTAGCTGCAGAGCATCTACCTCGGCATGGACGTCTCCATAGGCACGGTGCCAACCTTTTGACAGAATAATATCGTCGCGCACAATCAGACAGCCCACCATCGGATTGGGACTTACGTGCCCGGAACCCAGACGTGCCAAGTCAAGGGCCTGCTGCATGTAGAATTCGTGAGCTACTGGCTGACTCATCGCGGCGGGAATACTTCTTTCGTGGTTTTAACGTATGGCCTGGGCTTAACCGGTAACGTGTACTCAACCTGGTAGGTCCCAGGTGTGATGCGTGTCCCATCATTCAGAAGGCCGTTCCAGCGAAGCTCATAAAAATGCGTTGAACCGACGGTTAACGGTTCCACAGGATAGATCATGGCAAGAAATGCCATGCCGTTATCCGACCTCCAGACGATCGCGCCTTTGCTGTCGATGATCCGCACGCGAAGCTGCTCGGATGAAGGAAAATACTCTGTCGGCTCATCCCGCCAGCGCATTGCCATCGCAGCGAACGTGTACGAGCTGTCCTCACGCCCATAGGCAACATGTGTGGTGGCCAAAGTAAGGGCCCGATTGCGATACTCAGAGTGATGCGCGTCATCCGCATCAGCACTAGGTTTGCTATAAGTGCTGGTTGTCTGTTCGTTATCGACTCCAATGTTCCAAAGCTGAGCACCTACTGTGTACTCTACAACAAGTGAGTCGTGATGCCGCATAGCCGGCAATGTTGTTTTACAAGAGATCATCGTTGTTGTTGTCTCGCTTCGGCCCGGTGCTCCCATTGAGGTGATGCTCATAGGCAATCTCGTTGGCATCGAATCGCGTCCATGGATCAGTAGTGTGATCTGATTGGCATCTTTGAAGCGGCCAATGTCGCTCTGCTTCACTACGACAAAATATGTCATAGTAGAGGAATCAACGCTGATCTCTACGTGCACACGTTCAGGCAAACGCACAGCTCGTTGCGTGTGACGCAGGTCTGTGCCGGCGCATCCCATGAAAGCTGCGGTCATCAAGGATAGGATAAACCAAGAATTCTTCATTCGTACCATTCTAGTGCTGCCTAACTGCAGCTGATCACGCAGCAATGTAGACCCAAAGAGCGACCTATGCAAGGCAGAGCTCAATGATCTTGCTGAGTTTGTTCGCTGAAGCGTGAGCTGCTTCGATAACGTCGGTGTGTGACACGATGTTTGCTGTTGCTGTGGAGTGTACGTTCGTGACGAGTGAAACGACCAGATAATCTATCCCGTGATTGCGGGCTCGTTTTGCTTCAGTGGCCGTTGACATTCCCACAATATCGCCACCAAGACGACGCAACATCGCAACCTCTGAACGGGTTTCGTAACTCGGCCCGAGCACCTGGACATAGGTTCCACTGAGTACGGAGAGTCCCGCCAGCCGACATTCATCCAGTGCACGGCCACGCCAGTCGTCTGACTGCGGATTGCGGGCCAGCGCTGGAGACACAAGCCGCTGAGGCATGAACGTCAGGTCAATACACTCCGACGGAAACACCACATCACCCACTAGGTAGCGGCTATGGAGTGCCCCAACGGCATTCATGAGGATAACTCTTTGGCACTGCAGTTCATGGGCTATATCGACGAGAATTGTGCAATCCTCCGGCGAGTGTCCTTCATACAGGTGAAACCTTCCTGCACACAAAAGATGATTCACAGCACCAGAGCGAATCCTGCGAAACTCATGTGCATGACCGGCTACGGAACCGATCGGCATCCCCGGCACCGCTGCGTATGGGATAGACTCGTCAACCATGGCCGACTGCGGTTTGAACGAAAAACCAGAGCCCGTCACGACCATCGTGTTGAATGACTGGCCCAACTGCTCGCGTATAGAATCGGCCGCGATGGTAGATGAACCTGCTGTGCGGTGTGCTACTCGCATACTTCCGCGCAAGTTACGCCGTGTGGGGTCATCGGCGTGTCGGTCATACCGTATCTTTGCCGTCCCACGGAGTAACCCCTCAGGACAGCTAATGATTCGAAGCATGACCGGATTCGGTAAGGCCGATGTATCGATCCTTGATGTGCCAAGCACGATCGAGATCCGGTGCGTCAACGGACGTTACCTTGAGGTATCGACGAAGATCCCCCGGGAATGGTCCGACAAGGAAGGGCTGGTGCGTGAGCATGTGCGAGGCCTCGTCACGCGTGGCTCACTCACTGTTTCGATCCGTCGCGACGAGAAATCATCCTCCGTTGAGGCACGGCCTAACCTTGAAGTAGCGGCCTCGTACTTGTCGGCTCTGCGGCAGATCCAGGAGCAGCTCAACGTCCCGGGTACGGTTTCGATCGAGCATCTTGTGTCGCTGCCGAACATTTTTTCGCCCCCTGCAGAGTCAGCCGATGACGATGCGCTGTGGAAGGATCTTGAGGACGGACTCACCAAGGCGTTGGTAGCACTTAACTTCATGCGCGACCGCGAAGGGGCTGAATTGGCCCGAGATCTGCGCGAGCGCCTGCTGACTATTGAGCAAGGACTTGAAGAGATCGAGGCCAGCGCCTCAGAGCGTGTTGCCATCGAACGTGCGCGACTGCGCGAGCGAGTGGTGCAGATCCTTGGAGAGGCAGCCATAGATGAACAGCGCTTGGCGCTGGAGATCGTCTTGTTGTCGGAAAAGCTCGATGTCACCGAAGAATGCGTCCGTCTGCGGAGCCACATCAAGCATATGCGGCAATACATGGACTCGAGCGAGCACGCCGGACGTAAGCTCAACTTTATGCTGCAGGAAATGAACCGCGAGGTCAACACCATCGGGTCGAAGTGCAATCATGCCATGGTTGCCGCCACGGTCGTGGGTATGAAGGAGGAACTCGAGCGTATGCGCGAACAGGTGCAGAATGTCGAGTAGAAAGCACCTGATCGTTCTGAGCGCCCCCTCTGGAGCAGGTAAGACAACAGTTGCGCGGCACCTTCTTGCTACATTTACGCAGCTGAGATTTAGCGTAAGCGCGACAACGCGCCAGCAGCGGCCGGGCGAGCAGCACGGCGTTGACTACTTCTTTCTGACTCGTGACGAGTTCCGCCGGTCGATCGAAGAGAACGATCTGATCGAGTACGAAGAGATCTTCGGTAACTACTACGGTTCGCTGCGCAGTGTGGTCAGCGAAGCCGTCAGCCGAGGTGAGTTTCTCGTCTTCGACGTTGACGTCAAAGGGGCTTTGTCGCTGAGGCATGCCTTCCCCGATGATACACTGCTGATCTTTGTCGCACCGCCGTCGCTACAAGCGCTCGAGCAGCGCCTGACGGCGCGCCATACTGAGACCGCTGAGCAGATTAAAACGCGACTTTCGAGAGCTGAAATGGAGATGGCACATCAGGATATGTTTGATGTGATCCTCGTTAATAGTGACCTCGAGCAGACGCTCGAACGTGCCGAGGCGCTCGTTCGCACCCACGTGGAAGGTTCTCCACACCAACCGTCGCTCTTCACCGAGCGCTAGTCACGTCGTAACTTTGCCGTCTATGAAGAAGTCGAAAAAGGCCTCAGGGGGCATTTTGCCGGCGGGACTTTCCCCGCAGGACGTGCTGCAGGATTATCGTATCGCTGTCGTGAGCCGTCAGGCCTCGCTGCTGGGCCGCAAGGAAGTGCTCACCGGCAAGGCCAAGTTCGGGATCTTTGGCGACGGCAAAGAAGTGGCCCAGCTGGCGATGGCCCGGGCGGCACGCCCAGGTGACTGGCGCAGCGGATACTACCGCGACCAGACCTTTATGTTCGCCACCGGGCAGAGTGATGTGCAGAAGTTCTTTGCGCAGCTCTATGCTCACACGGACACGACGGCCGAGCCGGCTAGTGCTGGTCGTTCAATGAATGGCCACTTTGCCACGCGGTTTCTCAACGACGACGGAAGCTGGCGCACACAGACCCAGTCAGTGAATGTCTCAGCGGATGTCTCACCGACAGGCTCACAGATGCCACGTCTGGTTGGGTTGGCGTATGCCTCCCGGCTCTATCGCGAGGTAGAAGTGCTAAAGGGGCTTACCAGTTTCAGCGTTGATGGAAACGAAGTTGCCTTTGGTACGATCGGCAATGCATCAAGTGCCGAAGGGATGTTCTGGGAAAGCGTCAACGCCATTGGGGTGCTGAAATCTCCGGCAGTGATCTCAATTTGGGACGACGGATACGGAATCAGCGTTCCGAACGAGTTTCAGGTCACCAAGTCCAATGTCGGCGAACTCCTTGGGGGCTTTGCGCGGCGCGAGGGTACCCGCGATGGGTACGACATTCAGGTCGTGCGCGCCTGGGACTACCCGGAGCTGGTCAGTGCCTATGGCCGCGCGGCTGAGACAGCGCGCATTGAGCATGTGCCGCAGATCATTCACGTTATCGACGTCACCCAGCCACAAGGCCACTCCACCAGCGGCTCGCACGAGCGCTACAAGTCAGCCGAACGTCTGGCCTGGGAGGCCGAGATGGACGGCATCAGTCATATGCGTCGTTGGATCATCGACCAGGGAATTGCCACGGAAGCCGAGCTTGAAGAGATCGACCGAGCGTCGGTTGCTCACGTTCAGGAGGCCAAACAAGCAGCCTGGGACGCCTACATCACTCCTGTCAAAAACGAGATTGTGACATGTGTCGGTCTGCTGCGCGCCTGTGGCGAAGAACTGCGTGTTGCTGCTCATGAAGAGGCGGCGGCAAACGTTGGGTTGCTCGCCGACGAACTGGAACGTATCCGCGAACCTTTCCGGCGTGATATCATGACCACGACGCATCGTGCGCTGGTGGCTGCGCGCGCTGCTAACACGCCTGCCACGTCACGACTCGCAGAGTGGAGACGGGAGTATGACAATAGCATACGTCCGTTGTATGCCTCGCACCTGACAAGTGAAAGTGCTGAAAGCCCCTTGACACTTGTTCACACGCCAGTACAATTCGATCCTTCGGCTGCTGCTGTCAATGGCTCGGAGGTCATTCGTGCATGGTTCGACCACGCATTAGCTTCGGACCCACGTGTGGTAATCTTTGGCGAAGATGCCGGCAAGCTCGGAGACGTCAATCAGGGCACTACGGGACTGCAGGCGACCTACGGCGACTTGCGCGTAAGTGATACCGGCATCCGAGAGTGTACAATTCTTGGTCAGGCCATTGGCATGTCTATGCGTGGACTCCGTCCGATCGCCGAGATCCAGTACCTGGATTATCTACTCTACGCGCTGCAGCTGATGAGTGATGATTTGGCCACTGTGCAGTGGCGTACGCGCGGTGGGCAGAAGGCGCCGGTGATCGTTCGCACGCGTGGTCACCGCCTAGAAGGTATCTGGCACTCAGGGTCTCCCATGTCAGGCATCATCAACCTCGTTCGTGGCGTGCACGTGTGCGTTCCGCGCAACTTCGTGCAGGCAGCCGGCATGTACCAGACGCTGCTTCGGGGCGATGATCCTGGTCTGGTGGTTGAGGTCCTCAATGGTTACCGGCTCAAGGAGAACATCCCGACGAACATGGGATCCTACAGCGTGCCTTTGGGTGTTCCGGAGGTTGTGCGTGCTGGGTCCGACCTTACGCTCGTGACCTACGGCGCAACCGTCCGCGTGGCCCTTGATGCGGCTTCCGTTCTCGAACAGCTGGGTGTTTCTGTCGAAGTGGTCGATGTGCAGACGTTGCTGCCCTTTGATATCCAAGGGGTTATCGTTGATTCGCTTAAGCGAACCAATCGGCTCCTCGTGGTCGATGAGGATGTTCCTGGCGGAACCACAGCCTACATCATGCGCGAGGTCCTCGAAACTCAAGGCGGTTTCCGCTGGCTGGACTCGGCACCTGTTACTCTGACGGCACGCCCGCACCGTCCGGCCTATGGCACCGACGGAAACTACTGGTCGAAGCCCGAGTCTGAGCATATCATCGATGC
>JBILLF010000144.1:0-2764 GCA_044376225.1 Patescibacteria group bacterium
CGTGACAAAGACGTTGTGCAGTACCAACTGACACTGGCAAATGCCATGTACGTGCCAGGGGTGTTGCTTCGTCCGATGGGCACTGGCAACGTGCAGGTCAGCTTCTCGGACATCGCCAAGGTCTTCGGCATTGGCGAAGACGTTAGTCCCGTCATCCGTTATGTCGTTGATGAATACCTTGCCGTGGAGATCAACATCTACTCAGCACAGGCCATGGTCGTTGCCACGCTGTTCAAGGGCAACCAGGAACCAGGCACCTACACCATCACCTGGAACGGACGCTCGCAGGACGGCAAGCCTGTTATGCCCGGCGAGTATATCGCGGAGGTGCGACTTGGCAGCGAGCGCATCATGCGCAAGCGCATCAGCTGGAATGCCCGATGAGATCGTGGCTGACGATCCTTGTTCTTCTTGCCGCTCCGTTCGGTGCTTTGTCGCAGACCTCGTCGATCATCATTGAGTTCATCCCCGGTTCACCGGCACATACTGAATGGCAGGGCAAGGGGCGTCTCGGTTCGGTTCGGACCTTTACGCAGGTGCTAGGTGAGCATATCTGCGAGCCCTACATCCAGGACGCAACTCTGCGCTGCGTCGAACAGGCCGAGCTACGGTCATTTGCGAAGCGCACACCTGGTAGTGGCATCGAACAGCTCTCGCGCTACGGAGTCATCCACCTTTCGGGGCCACGTGATGCCACACTGCTTGCCGCGAAGCTGCGATCGCTAGGTCTTGCTGCGCGCGCCCAGATTCTGCCCGAGCAGCGTATCGTGGGCGAACCAAACGACCCGGAAGTGTACCGTCAGTATTACCTGCCCCTTATCGACGCCTACCGAGCATGGGACGTAGTGCCTAATGGGAGCGTAAGTGTCGTGGCGATCATCGACACTGGTATTGACACCCTCCACAGCGATCTGCAGGGAAGCATCTGGCGCAATGCGGGAGAGACCGGACTTGACGATCGTCAGCTTGACCGGCGTTCAAATGGTGTTGATGATGACGGCAACGGATTCATCGACGATTGGTTCGGATGGGACTTTGTCGGCTTTGATGGATCGAAGCAAGACAATGCTCCTTTGCCGGGCAATGCGCACGGCACGCATGTTGGCGGAATCGTTGCAGCACAGACAAACAACAAGATCGGCATGGCCGGTGTTGGCAAAAACGTTATCGTCATGCCGGTCAAGGTCGGACGTGACGATCCATCGTCACAGAGCGTTGCACGGACTGCCGATGGCATACTCTACGCAGCTGCGATGCGTGCCGACGTTATCAACTGTTCCTTTGGCAGTGCCTCGCCCACCTTCGCTGACGTCGCGGTGGTTCAAAAGGCCACTGAGCTCGGCAGCCTTGTGGTGGGTGCTGCCGGCAATGAGGCTCTCAACCAGGCATTTTACCCGGCGGCCTATCCGGAGGCGATCTCTGTTGCGGCCACGGGTTACACGGATCGGCTGGCATTCTTTTCCAACTACCACTCAACGGTTGATGTGTGCGCACCGGGCGTGGGGATCTTCTCGACCATTCCGCGCAACACCTACACCTCATATGATGGCACATCGATGGCCGCACCCATTGTCTCGGCAATCACGGCTATGGTACGCCGCTGCTTCCCAGCGTATACGCCAGCACAGGTGCGGGCTGCTGTCCTTGCCGGATGTGAGAATATCGATACTCTAAATCCTGAATACGACGGCCTCTTCGGTACGGGCAGAGTAAACGCTTTCAACTCCTGCTCCGGCCGGAGTTCGCGCTGGTGCATCGTCTCCCGGTCGAGCCTCGCCGACGCTGATGGCAGCGGCGTATTCATGAGTGCCGACACTCTCCGACTCAGCCTTACGCTGCGCAATGTGCTTTCAGATCTTGCTGATCCGCGTATTGCGATCCGCCCGCTGGACACACTGCTCAGCATCATTGATACCAGCGTCAGCCTTGGTGGTCCTCTGGCATCGCAAGCCGAGCGTGATCTACCCAGCCCCGTTCGCCTCGTCATCCGCTCCGATGCCGGGCAGGATGCGCGCTTTGCCGTTCGCGTGATGGTGTACGACGGGCCTCAACTTGTCGGTAGCGAGGTGATCACATCCATCGCTAATCCTACCTATGCCACGTTGGAGGAGACAGATATCGCCGTCACGGTCAATTCATCGGGCAACATCGGCTACAACGACTATTCCTCCAATGAGCAGGGCGTCGGCTTCCGTTATAAGGGATCGACCAGTCTTCTCTTTGAGGGGGCTCTTATGATCGGTACCGGAGCCAATCGCGTGATGAATGTTGCTCGGGGCTTTGAGACGAGCCAGAAGGACGTCTCATTCTCGTCCCTACGTAGTGCCACGCTCCGTTCCGACAGCGTGGTCAGCGGCAAGCGCATCACCACATCCTTCAACGATGCCGCAGATGCCGCACCACTTGGCCATGTGGTGACGCGTAACGTTTATGCCCGCACCGAGGACTCTCTGCGCAACACGATTCTTGCCGTACTGGAAATCACCAACACTACGCCTTCTCGGATCAACGACATCTATGCTGCGTATTTCTTCGATTTTGACATCGGAGCAAACGGCGCGGGTAACGTTGCTGCATGGGATAACGAGACCGGCTCATTCTTCCAATACAGCGTTTCGGACCCTTCGTTGACGAGGATTGCGGCAACCATGATCTCGCCGCTTCCTATCAACGGCTTTGCCGTTGATAACGACGGCACTGCCGATTGTCCCAGTATTTATGATGCCTTTACCCCCACTGAAAAGTGGTCCATGATGTCACAAGG
>JBILLF010000073.1:0-10450 GCA_044376225.1 Patescibacteria group bacterium
TCCGAGGTCGTGCTCTCGCCGGTGGAACAGTAGACCACCTCGTCGCCATTAAACTTGCGGATCGACCGGGCCGTACCAACGGCCTGCTGTGAGTGGTTGCCGGTGCACGAAGACGAGTTCTGCAGGTTGATGGAGATCTTGGCGAAGTGGTTGCTCATGTGGCGTCCACCACCAGCAACGTCAACGTCCTTCGACAGACCATTAGCAATGATCTCCTCCACCGTCACCCCAGCCGCCAGCGACGTAAGCATGTCTCGGTAGTAGGGGAAGAGGAAGTCCTTACCCGGACGGAAGACCTTACCCAGCGCCAGCTGAATACCGTCATGACCGGCAAAAGGGGCGTGGTAGGACCACCCCTTAGCCATCTTGAGGTAGTTGGCTGCCTTCTCGTCGAGACGTCGGCCTAGATGCTGCGTGCGATACCAGTCGATGAGCGTCTCCTTGGAGAAACCCTTGATGTCGAACAGGTCATTGCGTTGCGCACTCGAGGGCGTTGCCGCCTTCGGCACCTTCGTTGCTGCGGTCTTCGTTGCTGTTGCCTTGGTCGTCTTGGCCATGGTGATGATTCCTGTGGTGTTTCGCCTTGATGTTATTTACGAGATGCGGCCGACGGTCGAACAAACGTCAGCCACCCGAATGGGTCCTGTCCGTGAACAGTGACGCCGTGAAATGCCTGTTGCAGGGCCCGTGTGACAGGTCCTACCTTGCCCCTTCCAACGGCGATCCGGTCAACGGACTTGACCGGCGTGATCTCGACTGCCGTTCCGGTAAGGAACATCTCGTCGCAGCTGTAGAGCATGGCCCGCGGAATGTTCTGTTCGCGCACCGTAACGCCTAGCTCATCAGCCAGGGTGATCACGGTGTTACGGGTGATCCCCGGAAGAAGGGAGCTTGCCGAAGGGGGCGTGATGATCTCATCGTTGACAACGACAAAGACATTCTCCCCGGAGCCTTCGGCAATGTTACCGTAGGTGTCGAGACAGATGCCCTCAGCATAGCCATTTTCGACGGCCTCCATCTTTACCAGCTGGGAATTCATATAGTTCCCACCAGCCTTGGCCATCGACGGTAGTGAGTTCGGGGTAATGCGGTCCCATGATGAGATACACACATCAACGCCGTTCTGGGCTGCGTCGTCGCCGAGATACGCACCCCATTCCCAAGCGGCAATGTAGACCTCCACAGGACAGCGCAGGCCGTAGACGCCCATGTCCCCGAAGCCCCGCAGGGCAAAGGGGCGGATGTAGCACTGACGCAGTTTGTTGCGCCTGACAAGGTCCACGGCTGCCTCACTGAGCTCGTCAACCGAGAACGGAAGCTGCGTACGATACACCTTGAGCGATTGGTGTAGCCGGTGCATGTGGTCCTGAAGTCGAAAGATGGCCGTACCCTGCTCGGTCTCATAGCAACGGATACCCTCAAACCACGACGAGCCGTAGTGCACAACGTGCGACAGGACGTGAATGTTGGCCTTTTCGAACGGAACAAAACTTCCGTTCTTCCAGATGGTCTTCGTCGGTGTTATCGGCATAATCTCTCCACTGAATTCTATTGGGGTACCGTGGATGATTCCAATGCTTCCTTCATTAGCTGCGTCACGATCGTCGGGTTGGCCGAACCGCCCGAGGCTTTCAGTACCTGACCCACGAAGAAACCGAGGAGGTTCGTCTTGCCCTCCCGATACTTGCGAAGGTTGTCAGGATTGCTCTGCACAACCCCCTGCACAAGGGTAAGCAGCGCAGACGGGTCGGAGATCTGTTTCAGACCCCGCTCCTCAACGAGATCGTGGGCCGTGCGGCCGCTGCCAAGCATGTCCGGGAAAATGTCCTTCGCCGCCTTGCTGCTGATGGTTCCATCAGCAATGACGTCCACGATCGAGGCCAGCTGACGCGATGTCAGACCAACCTCTGCAACGCTGCACTTGCGCTCCCCCATGATGCGCAGCACATCGGTCATGATCCAGTTACTGACAAGCTTATAGGTCTCGGCTCCGGGTGAAGCCAGCGTGCCGCACGTCTCTTCGTAATAGGCCGATACGGCAAGGTCTTCAACGAAGATCCCGGCATCATACGCCGGAATGGCATACTGCTGGGTGAACCGGCGCTTCTTGGCCAGCGACAACTCTGGGATGGTTGTGCGCAAGTGCTCAAGGCGCTCATGGTCCACCACCACCGGACCCAGGTCCGGTTCAGGAAAGTAGCGGTAATCATGGGCCTGCTCCTTGGAACGCATCACCTTGGTGCGCTGCGCCCCGGCATCCCACATGCGGGTTTCCTGCACAACCTGCTCGCCCCTTTCCAGCATGGCGATCTGGTCGTTGATCTCGAATTCGATGGCCTTCTCGACGTTGCGGAAGGAGTTGAGGTTCTTCACCTCACGCTTGGTTCCAAAGGCGGATGCGCCACGTAGGCGCACAGAGACATTGGCGTCGCATCGCATGCTACCCTCCTCGAGGTTGCCGTCGCAGATTCCGAGGTAGATCAGGATCTGTCGCATTTGCTGGAGGTACTGATAGGCCTCGTGCGGAGTGCGGATGTCCGGCTCGCTTACGATCTCGATAAGGGGCACCCCGGCTCGGTTAAGGTCCACCAGCGTGTCTATGTCCAGATCGTGGATACTCTTGCCGGAGTCCTCTTCCATGTGGATCCGCGTGATACCGATGGATTTCGGACCTTCTTCGGTCTCGATCTCAACCCATCCGTCGTGACATATGGGGTCCGCATACTGCGTAATCTGGTACCCCTTCGGCAGGTCAGGGTAGTAGTAGTTCTTGCGGGAAAATGTTGACGTGCGACGGATCTGACAGTTTGTGGCCAGCCCCATGCGAACAGCGTACACCACAAGATTCTCGTTCAGGACCGGCAGCACTCCGGGGTGCCCTAGGCATACCGGACAGACGTTCACATTCGGCTGAGCGCCGAAGGTGGTCGAACAGCTACAGAACGCCTTCGATGCTGTGGTCAGCTGGGCGTGTACCTCAAGGCCGATCACGGCCTCATAGGCGCTGTTTTGGGATGGTGCGGAGGTCTCCAAAGGACCCCAAAACTACGGAAAATCGGTTGCCGAGGGGGCAGTTTCCGCCGTGATTACCCGAAGACAAGACTTCCGAGGTCCACGTTTCCTCCACACAACACGATGCCGATGCGTCGTCCACGGGCCAGTTCGGGACGCTCCAGAAGCACGCCCATCGTTACGCCAGCACTGGGTTCGATCACGAGTTTCAGGCGCGACATCACCAGAAGCGTTCCCCGCCGGATGCTGTCTTCGGAGGCTGTTTCAATCTCTACTCCCGATGCGCGAAGCTGTTCGAAGGTCTTTAGACCAAGTCCGGTCCGCAAGCCATCTGCTATCGTCAAGCAGTTGGTAGGGGGCTGAAGCACCCCGGTTTTGAGCGACTGCTGGGCATCAGCTGCAATGACTGGTTCTGCGCCGATGACCAATGCTGAAGGCTGCAACGCACGAACGGCTGTTGAAAAACCGCCCATCAGGCCACCGCCACCAACCGGCGCCATGGCCATATCCAGGCCCTCCACCTGCTCGCAGAGCTCCAGGCCAACGGTGCCCTGGCCGGCCATGATCCGGTCATCGTCATAGGGAGGGACAACGTGAGCACCCGTGCGCAGAGCCACCTGGTCCATGGTCTGCATACGTGACTCCTGTGTTGGCTCGCAGAAGATCACCTCGGCTCCATATCCGCGCACGGCAGCCACCTTGACGGCAGGTGCGGTGTGGGGCATGATGATCGTGCACGCTATGCCGCGGAGTCCGGCCGCATAGGCCAGAGCCTGTGCGTGGTTACCGCTGGAGTGCGTGACCACGCCATGACGAGCCCCCTGCTCATCAAGTTGCAGGACGGCGTTGACGGCTCCCCGGGCTTTAAAAGCCCCAACCTTTTGCAGGTTTTCGCATTTGAAAAAGATCTCCGCCTTGAACATATCGTTGATGATCCGTGAGGTCATCACCGGCGTTCGGTGGACGTAAGGGGCGATGCGCTCGGCCGCCGCTCGAATGTCGTCGATGGAGATCACGCCCGCCTACATATTCCGACGGTACTGTCCACCCACATCATACAGCGCCCGCGTCATCTGTCCTAGCGAACAGACCTTGGCCGACTCCATAAGGGCCGCAAAGATGTTGCCATTCTGCACGGCTGTTCGGCGCAGGTTCTCGAGTGCTCCTGTTGCTGCATCACCACCGCGTTGCTTGACAGCACCAACGTTGGAGATCTGCTGTTCCTTCTCGTCTGTTGTGGAGCGGATCACCTCGTCGGGTATCACCGTAGGCGAGCCCTTCGAACTCAGAAACGTGTTCACACCGACGATCGGATACTCTCCTGTGTGCTTGAGCGTTTCGTAGTAGAGTGATTCTTCCTGGATCTTATTGCGCTGATACATGTTCTCCATGGCACCCAATACGCCGCCACGATCGGAGATGCGGCGGAACTCGGTACACACAGCCTCTTCAACGAGATCCGTGAGTTCTTCAATGATGAATGAGCCTTGAATCGGGTTCTCGTTCTTTGCCAGACCCAACTCGCGGTTGATGATGAGCTGAATAGCTACGGCCCGACGAACGCTTTCCTCTGTAGGTGTCGTGATGGCCTCATCGTAGGCATTGGTATGCAGGGAGTTGCAGTTATCGTAGATCGCATAGAGCGCCTGCAGCGTTGTGCGGATATCGTTGAAGTCGATCTCCTGGGCATGCAGCGAGCGTCCGGACGTCTGAATGTGATACTTGAGCATCTGCGACCGCTCGTTGCCGGAATAGACGTTCTTCATGGCCTTGGCCCAGATGCGTCGGGCCACACGTCCAATGACGCTGTACTCAGGATCAACGCCATTCGAGAAGAAGAACGAAAGGTTCGGAGCGAAGTCGTCGATGTTCATACCCCGTGAGAGGTAGTATTCGACATACGTAAAACCGTTGGCGAGCGTAAAGGCCAACTGCGTGATCGGATTAGCCCCGGCTTCGGCGATGTGGTATCCGCTGATCGAAACAGAGTAGAAGTTGCGGACGCTTTCCTGGATGAAGTACTCCTGAACGTCGCCCATCATCCTGAGCGCGAACTCTGTGGAGAAGATGCACGTGTTCTGCGCCTGGTCTTCCTTGAGGATATCGGCCTGTACCGTACCACGGACGCTGCGAAGGGCACGCTGACGGCATTCTTCGTACATGTCAGGTGGCAGAACCTTGTCACCCGAAACTCCCAGCAGCATCAGCCCCAGCCCGCCGTTGCCCTCAGGCAGGTCCGTAGATCCATCACCATGACGGTACTGCGGCCGGGTAAGCCCCTTTGCAGCGAAGTAGGCATCGATCTTTGCTTCGACTTCTGCAACCATTCCACGCTCACGGATCAGCTTCTCACACTCTTGGTCGATGGCGGCATTCATGAAGAAGGCCAGCAACATGGGGGCTGGACCGTTGATCGTCATGGAGACACTGGTAGAGGGGGCGCAGAGGTCAAAGCCGGAGTAGAGTTTTTTTGCATCATCGAGCGAGGCAATGCTCACCCCAGAGTTGCCAATCTTACCATAGATGTCAGGGCGGTGGTCGGGGTCCTCGCCATAGAGGGTCACACTGTCAAACGCCGTGGAAAGACGCGCAGCGGACATGCCCCGCGAGACGTAGTGGAAGCGCTTGTTGGTGCGCTCTGGACCACCCTCGCCGGCAAACATCCGCGTCGGGTCTTCATTTGTCCGCTTGAACGGATATACCCCGGCAGTGTAGGGAAACTCGCCTGGAACGTTTTCCTGCATGCACCAGCGGACAATCTCACCCCAGTCCTTGAACCTGGGAAGAGCGATCTTCGGAATGCGGGTGTGAGCGAGCGATTCGGTATAGTTCTCAACCTTGATCTCCCTTCCACGCACACTGTAGGTGTAATGCTCACCCTGGTACAGGGCCTTCTTGGCATCCCATGTGGAGAGAAGATGACGCACCTCGCGGTCAAGCTGAGCCTCAAGGTCATCGGCGGTTCGTCGCAGTGTATCTACAGTTAGCCGCTTGGCATCAGCGTCGGCGTTCTCTGTGGTCACGGTGGTGGGGTTGATACTCATGATCCTACTTGGCATGAATGACCGAGTGCAATCCGATCGATGAAACAAGACCTCCGACCCACAGCGTGCGAACCTGACCCGGCTCTAGCGTGATGTCAGTAGGAGGCAATATGGCCGTCTTCGTGCCGGCCCGATACGCAACAAGCCGATATCGACCCGGAGCGATCGTGATGAACTGATTTGTCGTGCCGGGCACACTGCTACTCTCCCGGAACTCCAGCGAGCGCCAACCCTCGGGCTGTAGCTCCGTAGTGTCCCGCAGTAGTGCAACGTCCAGCAGAGGGCTGTCAGGCGAGAGGTTGATCACCCGAACCGATGTTTGCGTCGGATCTTGAGCCCGCTCAGGCTCGGAAAGCTCCATCCCAACGATGTTCGGTGGCACAAGCGTCCCGGTAACGAACATGGTCTTGCGGCTACGAAGAGTTGCAAGTGTTCGAACATTGTTGACCAGTGGCGTGCCGTTGGCTACGACCTCAACGGTGTGAGTACCAAGGTCCAGCTCCACGTACCCGGTGGCATTCGGAAAAGCTACCTGGGCCATAGAGGGGGGCGTCTTCCCGTCAATCCTCACGTCGAAACTGCGCACACCTGTGACGGCGTTGACGATCTGGAAGCTACCCACGTCTGGCGGGATCAAGAATTCAACTGGGGATTGGCCAGCCTCGTCTGATAACAGCACAGGCTTGAACGACCAGGAATCACCGAGGTCCAGCGTGCCCGTCAGCAGAAGCGTGTACGATGCTCCGGCAACAAATGTTACCGTGCGCGTTGCTGCGTCGTAGGGGATCTGCCACTGACGGACCACGCGCATGGCGTGATCTCCGGGCTCAACCGTGACCCAGCGTGAGACTGCGCGCAGCGTGAGCTCAGATGAGCCCAACAGAAGGGCGTCTCCGAGATACACCGATAGCTCCCCAGTCGAAGGCGTACAGGCATCGGCGGCATTGATCACCCGGAACCGGCACTTGCCGGCCGCAACGGTTCCACTGTCACGGACGATCACCACCGAGTCCGGCATACGCCGAGGCTCGAACATGGAGTTGGCCGGGAAGACGATGACCGATGAGCTCGAGGATGACGGGAAGGAGCCGGTTGCGCGCGCATGCACCGTTGAGCTTTGTCCGTTGTCGATCACAACCTCGGCGTTCTCGTAGGATGCCGCAAGGTCAAGCTGCGGCCCCTGAGCCCCCGAGGCTACCGTTGAGCCATAGGTTGTTCCAGCAACGTTCAGTCTAGCCGGCTTCGAGGGTACCATCGTGTTGTACAGCCGCACCGTTGGTTTCTTTTCGGACGGGGCAACCGGGTCGCTTCCACTGCAGGAGGCCAGAAGGAGAACAAGGACAAGCGGGCTTAGCGCTGCGAAACATGTATGGACGGTGCGTCTCATCGGCGAGTACTCTCAGTAGCTAACTGCTCTTCGATGTGCGCAATGGTTCCCTTTACCTGCCAGAGTGCGCGCGCGATGGAAGCCTGCTTGTGCACATGAGCGTCATAGCGTTTACTCTCTTCCACAAGCTCAGCCAGATATCGCGTCCGGTCGGGCGGAATGATGTAGATCTTCTCGCTCATTTCGCTGGTTACCGCAAAGGACGATGTCCACGGTAATGAGCAGCGCGAGACAAGTGCATCGATGATGGCCCGGTAGAGGGTATTGGTTCCAGGGTCGTTGAATTGCGAAGCGATCGTTCCATGAACCGGCATGTTCTCAAGGGGCTCACCAAACCGCTGCCGGCTGCGCTGATACTGCTTGCGCACGTCACGCAGAGCATCCAGGGCGCCCCTTTTATCAAACTTGTTCAGGGCGATCAGATCGGCGTAATCGATCATGTCGATCTTTTCCAGCTGCGTGGCTGCGCCGAACTCCGGAGTCATGACGTACATCGACACGTCACAGATATCTGTGATCTGGCTGTCGCTCTGGCCGATTCCGGCCGTTTCGACGATGATCAGGTCGTATTCGGCATACGAGAGGATGCGGATGGCATCAGCCACGTGGGGATTCAGGGCTACGTTGGCTTCGCGGGTGGCAAACGAGCGCATATAGACGCGGTCATGACTGACGGCGTTCATGCGGATCCGGTCTCCAAGTAGGGCACCACCGGTCTTCCGTTTCGAAGGGTCAACGCTCAGCACCGCTATGCGTCGGTCGGGCTGATCAAGCAGAAACCGTCGTACGATCTCATCGGTCAGTGACGACTTCCCAGCGCCCCCTGTCCCGGTGATACCAAGGACTGGAGCCCGACGGGCATCATCGGCAAAGGCGATCAGGTCTTTGCGGCCGCGCTCGGCACAGGAAATGGCGCGGGCAATAGCCATTGGGCTGCGCATCTTGACCCGTTCGGCAAGGGTTTCGGGTTCATCAACCGGTGGTACGAAGTCGCTCTTTTCCACAAGGTCGTTGATCATGCCCTGCAGGCCCATAGCCCGTCCGTCGTCCGGTGAATACACCCGCGTGACACCTGCGGCGTGCAGTTCCTCGATCTCCGTGGGCAGGATCGTTCCGCCACCGCCGGCGAAGATGCGCACATGTTCAGCCCCCTGCTCATCGAGAAGTCGCCGCATATAGGTCAGATACTCAACGTGACCGCCCTGGTACGACGTCATGGCGATGCCCTGGGCGTCTTCCTGGATGGCACAATCCACGACTTCCTTCACCGAACGGTTATGTCCGAGGTGGATGACCTCGCAGCCGGTGGCCTGAATGATGCGTCGCATCACGTTGATCGCGGCATCATGGCCATCGAAGAGCGAGGCTGCCGTTACAACGCGGACGTTGGTCGAGGGCGTGTATGGGGCTTGCTGTTGCATGGAATTGTGGGCGGGGTTTGTGTGGACAACGGCGCAAAACTACACAGGATAAGGGGTTCACGCCGCTGTGAGCCCCCTCTGCATCTGCTCGAAGGTGTTATCCCGAACTGGGTGCGCATATTGCTGCGCGGGCCCGTACAGCTGGGTCCGAAGAGCACCATCTGGGAGCATTTCATGACAAAGAACATCGGCTTTGCGGACAAAGTTGTTCGAATCAGCGCGGCCGTATTAATCGCATTGGGAATCGGTCTCGGGTGGGTTTCTGGAACAGCCGCCTGGATCTTGGGGGGTGTTGCGGTTGCCCTGATCGGCACGTCTATGGTGTCATTTTGTGGACTCTACACAATCTTCGGGCTCAACACGTGCAGGGTTGCCCGCTCATGACCCCCGTCTATGCACGCTGAGCTGATCATGCTCGGAGGCGCCGAGGAAATCGGGGCCAACTCGTGCTACATCGATGTGGACGGTACCGGGATCATCATCGATGCCGGATTACACCCCAGAGACCGCACAGAACGCGCGTTCCCGGACATTGATGCGCTTCAAGATCGTCCAACAGACGCACTTCTGGTCACCCATGCCCACTCCGACCATATCGGAGCTGTGCCCTACGTCATGCGTCGTCTGCCCCACCTGCGTCCGATCATGACCCCGGCAACCCGGGATCTAAGCCACATTGTTCTGCACAACGGCGCCCGCCTGCTCCGTAAAGACCTGGTAGCGTCTTTCCCGAAAGAATGGCTCTCCTTTTACGAGCGCGAGGAGATCGAGGCTTTGCGCTACGCCTTCGAAGCGCTTCCCTATGACGAGCCTCTGGCGTTGCGGGGATACTCTGGTCGTTCGGTCGTGGATGTAGCCTTCCACTGGTCGGGACACATCCTCGGCTCGGCAAGCGTGTCCCTCTCCTGTAAGGGGCTTTCCATTCTCCACACTGCAGACGTGATGATGGCCGACCAGGTTGTGGTGCCGAAGGCACGATTGCCGCGCCACCATGTGGATGTGCTCATCACTGAATCCACCAACGCCGCAACCGAGAATCTGCCGTCGTTTGCCGAAGAGGCGAAGCGATTGGCTTCGTTTATCAACACGGTGGCTGCCCGGAACGGATCGGTCCTGATGCCGTGCTTTGCTCTGGGCAAGCTTCAGGAAATGATCCCACTCCTCTACAACCTGATGCGCAAGGGTAGTATCCCGCATATGCCGATCTATTCAGGGGGCATCGGGGTGCGGATCAGCAAGGTCTATGACCAGTACTGCTACAGCGACCCGATGCGCCGTCCGGGATTTGAGGTCTCTGATGTTCCCCAACAACGTCTGCGGCGAGACGAGCTTCTTGGTGGTGACTATTTCAGGGAGCCCTCAATCGTACTTGCCCCATCCGGAATGGTCAACGCCGGAACGATGTCCTATACACTCTGCCGGGAGTGGTTCTCGAAGCCGGCCTACGGCATCGCCTTTATTGGCTATCAGGACCCATCAACGCCGGGTCATGGTTTGTTGCATTCGGAAAAGAAGAAACCGTTCGACTTCGGCAACACACGGAGCACCCGTGTTTGTGATGTCGAACGGTTTCGATTCAGCGGCCA
>JBILLF010000145.1:0-2668 GCA_044376225.1 Patescibacteria group bacterium
GCCCTTTGCACTGATCCCTGCAGCGGCATCAATCGGCATTTCCATCATGGTGCGATTTGTGTTCAAGGTGGCATGAGCGTTCTCTCGCGCCTATCTGACCCTTCACACTGGGGCAACAGGATCGTCTTTGTGCTATCACTTGCGACGCTCGAGGTTCTCACTCTTGGGTTTATCGGGATCGTCATGCCTGTATGGATTTGGGAATCTCTTCCATCCATCAGCACGTTCGTTGCGATCACCTTTTGGTGTTCACTCGTCGCTATTGTCATGTTCGACGAACGGAGACAACCCAATTGTGCGATGATTGCTACGGGAATCCTTCCCAGCAGCCAGACACCGAAACTGGTCCTACGTGGCACACTCTGGGCCATTGCGATGCTTACCCCCATCACGGTTACCGGCATCGTTCTTGGCGGGGAGTTCAGAGTCGCGCCTATTGATGTTCAACCCCTGATCCTCTTGAGCATCATTGTTTCATCGCTCGGTGAAGAAGTGCTCTTTCGCTCAACACTTTTGCGCGTCCTCAAAGGTCGATTCGGCTCTGGTTGGGCAATTCTGATCACAAGCATTCTCTTTTCTCTTGCACATAGTGGCAATCCGTCGGCATCGATGATCAGTAGCGTCAACACCTTTCTGATCGCCCTTGCCTTCGGCACAGTGATATCACTGGGCGGCTCGATCTGGCTTGCTGCAGCATGCCATGCCGCATGGAACCTCATTGTGGCTCTGTTCTTTGGACCCGTCAGTGGACACAATGCCGGGGTAAGCTGGATACGATTTGTCCCGAGTGATTCGTCATCACTGAGCCCCCTACTCATGGGTGATGCGTATGGTGTCGAGGCCGGGTTGCTGTGCACGGTGGTCATTAGCATTTCTCTGGTTACGATTCGTCATGTCGTCACGGTCGATCCGTTTGTTATCGCTGCCCGTTATCGGGTGGCATTCAACCCCGGACGATCAGGCGTGAAACCAATCACTGCGATGGAGTCCACGAATGTTGCGTAGTGCTCTGCTTGCATGTCTTATCATCGGTGCGTCGTTTACAGCTCGTGCGCAATGGGTTGCTATGTCCACCGACGCCGATTCGCTCGTCCAGCTTGGCACAAAGGCAGTCTACAACGTTGAGTTTGACAAAGCGCAGGACATCTTCGATGAGGTGATCCGTCGCTATCCGACGCACCCTGCCGGATACTTCCTCGATTCGATGATCGAGTGGTGGCGTATTACCATCGGACAACGCAGTCCGACCATCGAGTCCAAGTTCCTGGCCAAGCTCGACAAGGTCATCAGCGTCTGCGACGCCAACCTGGCTGCCGACCCGAAGGACATTTCGTCACTGTTCTTCAAAGGGGGCGCTCTCGGATACCGCGGACGATACAATGCCACTCGCAACAACATGCTCAGTGCGGCCGAAGACGGACGTATTGCCCTGGGCATCCTCAACGACTGTCAGAAAGTGGCTCCGGCCAATCATGATATTCTGCTCGGCACTGGGCTCTACAACTACTGGGCTGCCGTGTTACCCGAGAAGTTTCCGGCTCTGAAGCCCGTGATGATCTTTCTGCCCAAAGGTGATAAGGTCATCGGTCTGGCACAGCTCAAAGCGGCTGCGCGCCAAGCCCGCTATGCCTCCGTCGAAGCCAAGGTCGTGCTTGTCCAAGCCTACTTCGACTTCGAAAAGAATGCCCTTGAGGCCATTGAGTTTGCGCGGGACCTTCATGCAGAGTACCCACGCAATCCGGCCTTTCACCGTGCCTATGGTCGGTGCCTGGTATCGCTCGGTCCGATCGATTCTGCCGCCGTTCTCTGGCGTGACGTGCTTAACCGCTGTCTGGACAAATGGCCCGGATACAACCGCAATGCCGCGCGCGAGGCCCTCTACTACATCGGCGTCTCCCTGATGATACGGGGCGATCTGGACAAGGCGCTGACGTATTTCTATAAGTGCGACGAGGCCTGCCGGAAGATCGATGAGGACGCCTCGGGCTTCATCATCAAGACCAATCTCAAGGTGGGGCAGATCTACGACCTGCAAGGCAAGCGCGATCTAGCCATCAAGCAGTACAGAAAGCTATTGTCGTGGTCTGATAACAGCGGCTCTCATGCTGATGCACAGCGGTACCTAACCACCCCATATCGATGAAGTCTGCCGTATTTTTGCCCCCTATCACACACGGCAGAAACCATGCAGAATGACCTTTCGATCTGGCAGGACCTTGCAACAAAGGAGCTGAGGGGCAAGCCTCTCGAAGCGCTGACGCGTCGCACGGCAGAGGGTATCGACGTTAAGCCGCTCTATACGGCCGCTGATCTCGAGGGTCTGCAGCAGGCCGCCACGCTTCCGGGGATGTTCCCCTACCTGCGCGGCCCCTACGCGACGATGTATACCAACCGTCCGTGGACGATCCGTCAATATGCCGGATTCTCGACGGCCGAGGAGTCGAACGCCTTCTACCGCAAGGCTCTGGCTGGTGGACAGAAGGGACTCTCGGTGGCATTCGATCTGGCAACGCACCGCGGGTACGACAGCGACCACCCACGCGTAGTGGGAGACGTCGGCAAGGCCGGTGTTGCGATCGACTCGGTAGAAGACATGAAGATCCTCTTCGATGGGATTCCACTGGAAACAATGAGCGTATCGATGACGATGAACGGCGCTGTGATCCCT
>JBILLF010000074.1:0-10150 GCA_044376225.1 Patescibacteria group bacterium
CTGAAGCCCTGGGCAGATATGCAAAGACAGACATGGCAAGATCATTTTGATCTTTCCCCTTAAGCCCAGGGCTGAAGCCCTGGGCAGGTATGCAAAGACAGACATGGCAAGATCATTTTGATCTTTCCCCTTAAGCCCAGGGCTGAAGCCCTGGGCAGGTATGCAAAAACACACCTGTCAAAATCACTGTGCTTATGACTCTCTATTGGAGTCACACTCGGCAGCCGATTCTGCTCATAGCAGAATATGTCACACTCAAAATCATGGCTCTGCTATCATGTGGTGTTTGCCACAAAGTACAGACACCCTTTCATCACGGAATCCATCGAGCGAGTAGTCTGGGGAATTCTCTGGGACATTTGCCAATCGAATGGGATGCACCCCTATGCGATTGGTGGTGTTGAGGATCACATTCACATTCTGGTTGGAATTCCGGCGACAATGTGTGTAGCAGATGCTGTTCAGCGAATCAAGGGAGTATCCTCATTAGAAATCAAGCGTAGAGTTCCACAGCTTTCGAGTTTCGGTTGGCAGAATGGATATACCGCATTGACCTTTGACTATCGAAGTCTTGATAGACTTGTTCAGTACGTGATTAATCAGCGCAAACATCATCATAGAGAAGAAGGCTGATTGTACTTCATCATTACTCTTCACTCATCGATCTACTGCATAACTGCCCAGGGCTTCAGCCCTGGGCAGAAGGAAGAGATTATCAGGGATCTGCTGTCAATCAATTGCAGCTTGATCTTAAGCCCAGGGCTAAGGCCCTGGGCAGTTATGCAAAGACACACATGTGTCAAAATCACTGGGCTGATACCCCTTTCTCCCAGGGCTTCAGCCCTGGGCAAATGGAAGAGATTGATAGGGATCTGCTGTCAATCATTTTGATCTTTCCCCTTAAGCCCAGGGCTTCAGCCCTGGGAAATGAGAATTGCTCTTGATTTTGCTTTCTAAGGCCCTGAGCAGGTTTGCAATTGGCCAATCCTGTATCCCGTAACCTGCAACCTCTAACCTGGCTCCTCTCTATTTTCGCCTCATGAAAATGATAACATTTGCGATCGTTGTGATGGGGCTTGTGTTCGCGGCACAGGTTCGGGCCACAACGATCTCGGGCACAGTGCTCGAAAGTGGCAGCAAGGAAGTGGTGGTGGGTGCGACTGTTGCGTTGCACCGCGACAGTTTGGTGCCGGGACGCAGACCGGTGCGCGGGGCGTACACGAACCGCTATGGGTTCTTTTCGATCGGAGATGTGGCGCCGGGTACGTATGCCGTCGTGGTCACATCTGTTGGGTACACGCCGTATGTAAGTGCTGTGGTGGTGCGTGAAGGCGGCGAAGCAATCACCCTAGATATCCGCATGGAGCCCCGTGGTGTCAGGAAGCAGGAAGTGGTCGTCACTGCCGAGCGCTCGTCCACTGCCCTTGAGCGTCAGAGTGTGATCACCATTGCACCCTCGTTTATCAAGGAGATGCCGGCCATCGGAGGTGAGGTTGATGTGTTCCGTGTGCTTCAGCTTCTGCCGGGCGTAAAGTCGGCCTCGGAACTGTCGGCCGGACTCTACATCCGCGGCGGATCGCCAGATCAGAACCTCGTACTTCTCGACGGCGTCACGGTGTATAATCCATCGCACCTGGGCGGATTCCTCAGCTCCTTCCATGCCGATGCTTTGCGCGACGTCAAGCTCATGAAGGGGGCGTTCCCAGCCGAGTACGGCGGACGCCTGTCGAGTGTGATCGACATTACGATGAAGGAGGGCAACGCCGAGCGCATCAAAGGTTCGGGCAGCGTCAGCCTGATCGCCTCGGGTTTGCAGATCGATGGTCCGATCGATTCTACCACCACATTTATGGTGTCGGGTAGGCGCTTCTATCTCGATCTGCTCATCGGTCTGGCAACACTTGGAATGGACAACAATGAATTCATTCCGCAGTATTACTTCTACGATCTCAACATGAAGCTCAATAAACGGCTGGGCCAGAACGACCGGCTGTTTCTGAGCGGATACTTCGGACGTGATGTGCTGACGTCGGGGAGTGATACCACTGGCGCCTTCGATATCGGATGGGGTAATTCGACGGCGAACCTGCGTTGGGCGCACATCATCAATCCGGAGATGTTTACGTCCACGTCACTGATCTACACCGATTACATCTTCGGGACGGAACTCAGCTCGCGGGACTTTCAGACGGGCCGCGAAGCGTCCTTTGGTGTGCGCAGCCGCATTCGCGATCTGACGTTCCGATCTGAACTACAATGGTCGGCCGCGGCCGATCACCTCGTCAAAACAGGCGTCGACGTCACGCGACATAACTTCCTCAGCTCCGTGGGCGGCTCACTGATCGAGATCGATACTTCGTTCATCCGTGCTGGTGATATCATCAGCGTTGATGCTGCGCTCTATGCGCAGGACGAATGGACCATTACCGATGCTCTGCGGGCTAATCTGGGAGGTCGTCTCTACTGGTTCCAGCAAGGGGGCTGGGTGCGTTTTGAGCCCCGTGCCTCGATGTCCTATGACCTCACGGAAACATCCAGCCTGACGGGGTCCTTTGCTGTGGCGCATCAGTTCCTGCATCTGATCGTGCGCAACGATGTCTCGCTACCAACGGATGTGTGGTTCCCGTCCACGAGCAAGATCGAGCCGAGTCGATCGGTGCAGGGAGTGCTTGGCTACCAAACAACGTTGGACGAAAATGCCTGGCGGTTTACGGCCGAGACGTACTACAAGACTATGGAGAACCTTTACGAGTACCGCGATGATGCCGAGTTCACGCTCGGTGTGCCCCTTGAGTCGCAGTTCACCTCTGGTAGTGGACGCGCATACGGACTCGAGCTCTTCCTGCAACGTCAGCTCGGCGACCTCACGGGCTGGATCGGTTATACATTGGCCTGGACGGAGCGGACGTTCCCGCAACTCAACGGTGGTAAGACCTTTACGCCGCGCTATGACCGACGCCATGATGTCTCGATCGCCCTACAGTACCGAATCGGTAAGACCTGGCGACTGGGCGCCACGTGGCAGTATGCCACCGGAGCTGCCTACACGGTGCCGTCAGCACAATACGTGACCGGCAATCCCGAATGGGGTAACACGCAGGACTTCTTTACCGAGCGAAACGCATTCCGTATAGCTCCATTTCACAAGATGGACGTCAATCTCATCAATGAGTTCACGATGTTCGATCTTCCTTGGGAGTTCAGTATCAATGTTTACAACGTGTACAACCGCCGTAATCCTTTTGCACTGTATACCACTATGGAGCGGGACAACGAATCGGGTGACTACGTCAAAAAGTTTAAGCAGGTAACGCTTTTCCCGATCATACCAACCCTCGGGTTGCGATTCTCATTCTAAGGGGCCTGTCATGATCCAACGCATTACTGCTGCTTTTCTCGTCCTGGCTGTGCTGACCTCATGCGAAGTTCCGATCGAGGTGGAACTCCCGCACACCGAACGCTTGGTTGTCGACGGGTTCATTGGACTTGAACCCGATTTTTCGGAATTGCGCGTGCTGCGCACCCTGCCGCCCCTTGCCAAGGTCGATATCTCAAAAATGGTCGTGCCCGGCCTGTCAGCAGTAATCGAATGGAAGGGGGCTTCCTATCCGCTAGTGGTGAATGCTGACAGCTCAACCTTCACTTTGCCCTTAGACTCACCCTCATGGGATGACGGTATTGCTCGACTGGTGGTGCGTGGAGCAGGGAAGTCTGCTACGGCTCAAACTCGAATCCCCAAGCGTCCGTTCGTCGTCAACAGTCGTGTGGTCGATACCCTCACACAATGGGGCACAACTGCGCGGATGCTCCTCGTCGATCTTGAGGTCGATACCGGCACGGTCATCTGGACAACCGACGAATACGGCTATTGGCGTGGCGATCAACGCCCGATGTCGAACTATGGCCGTAAGGAGATCGCTCCGAGCACCGGCCTCAACGGACGTACGATCATGCGCCTCATGGCTTCCAGCTGGGAGTCCTATTCCGCGCCCGACTCCGTCACGGTCACCTTCACCTCGGCCGACGCGATCTACGATCGGTATCTCCGCTCGCCCTATGGTGGCGGAGAAGGACTGTTCGGCTTCAGCGGCGTGAACCCGTACTTCAACCTCTCCGGTGATGGCATCGGGCTGTTCATCGGGGCGTCGTCAACGAAGATCTGGGTGAAGGTGCGCTAGGCGGCTACGATCTTCGTCTGAGGCCTCATCGTCTCCCGAATACCGTCCATTCAACCCTCGTCTATGCGTTTGTCATCGGTCATTCGTCCTTGGTCCCTGGCCATAGGTCCTTTGACATTTCTTCTGCTTGCTTCCTGTGTGAGCATGGGGCCGGAGCCCGTCCGGTTTTCCGGGGTAGTACCAAATGGTACAGGCCTTCGTATTGCGGTGATCGGCGACCAGCAACGAACCAGCCGATACGAGATCTGGCGGGAGCGTAAAGGGGCTCATTCGGACATCGTTCAGAAGATGCTTGATAGGAATCCTGATGCACTTGTGCTGCTCGGGGACATGGTGTTCGATGGATCCTACGATGCAGATTGGTCCTTCTTTGATGGGCTCATGAAGCCGGTGGCGGAAGCTGGCATCCCGGCTTTCCCAGTATATGGTAACCACGAGTATCTGCGCAGTAGCCGTGGCGCAGACATGAACATGCGAAAGCGGTTTGCATCAGTGCGATCAACGTGGTACACCATTACGATGGATTCCGTAGCCTTCGTGATGATCAACACGAACTTCAATCGCATCTCAGCGGCCATGTGCCGACAGCAGCGGCGTTGGTATGATTCGACTCTCACGGCTCTCGAAGATGATGCTACGGTCCGATGCATTGTGGTATGCGGGCACCATCCACCATACACCAATTCCATGAATGTGAGTGATCACCACCTGCTTCAGACAGAATACGTACCGGCATTTCTGCGTCATCCAAAGTCGCGGCTCTGGTTGAGTGGACACAGCCACGCACTGGAGCATATACGCGTTCAAGGACGGGATTTTGTCGTGACTGGAGGAGGGGGCGCTCCACGGCACAAGCTCATGGCAGATGATGAGCTGCGTCATCCACATGTTGGACGTGAACGTAAGAGTCGCACCATCAGCCCCTTTCACTTCCTGATGCTAAAGCGAGTCACCGATACACTGAAGATTACCGTGTTCACAGTTTGACGCACCCCACTCACCTACGGGCGTCGATCCATCGGTCACGTTGAGACGCTGAATTCGCATGAAGAATGAAAACAAGCTCGTTCGAGCCTTTCATTCATTGCGGAATTCAGAACATGCTCCGTGCCAATTCACAGACTCTGAGAAGACCGATCGCATTGCCAGTGCTCCTGGCATTGCTTGCGCTGCTGTCTCGTCTAAGCTCACAAAGCCTGCCCCAAGGTATGCCTTCTGCACTAGTGTCGCCGACGCCGCGCATGATGGTCGTGTACGGTGGAATCCCAGCGAGCTACGTCGATACCCACCGATATGTAGATGACCATGGAGTAGTCCGTCAGAGGGATTCGGTGCGGCGTCGAACGCAGTGTGTCTCAAGTGCCCCGACCATTTCTGGAGGTGCCGATACGCTGTTCTGCTTTTCGACTGTCGGACTGCTTGCCCTGGATGTTCCGCGCAGCCACCACGGCGCACCGGCCCGATTCTCTGGTCGAGAGACATCCTCAGGACTGTTCGTAGACCTGTATCGACATCTCGGCTTCTGGCATCAGCTGGACACGGCAGATGTGTCCTCGTCCGGAAATGCGAATGGAAACACTGCATCACGTTTCTGGGCATATCCCAATCCATTCTCGCAATCAACAGTGATTCGTCTGCGCAAAGGCCATGGACACGTTGTCGCCGTGCGGGTATATGGCTCAGATTCCCGTCATGTTGTTGATCTCGTACCGAACGATGTCGGCGCCGGAGAGGAAGAGTATCTCTGGAATGGACGAGATGCGCAGGGCCGCGAAACGGCAACCGGATGCTACGTGGTTCAGGCGCTTATAGAGCTTGACGGCCATGCCACATGGACGATGGAGTCCACCCTCATCATCAAGAAGCGGTGAGCGTGATGAATCAATGTCGTCACTCATACACGGGGATTCACAACCTGTTCCTAGCGCTTGCATTAGTGGTGTGCTCAGCCCCCTTGCAGGGTCAATCCGATCGTACGAGCCCGCCACAGCTACTTTCCTTCCAGGGAGTGCTCATGCGCCGCGATGGGACACTCTATCAGGACGGGACATTCGATGTCACGGTCGAACTGTACGATGCTGAGGTTGGCGGAAGTAAAGTCTACCAGTCAACGATTCCTGTTGCTGTGGTCCGTGGCGTGTTCAATGTCATCATTGGAGAGCGGGATGATCTAACCAAGGTCGACTTTACACGACAGCTCTGGGTAGATATGCGAGCACCTGATGCGCTCCCTTTTGAACACAGGACAAAGCTCACATCAGCTCCTTACGCGATGGTAGCCGGACAGTCGATCGTCGCCGGGGCACTCTCTCCCGATGCGCCCGATGTGGTGCGAAGCGTCAATGGGCTAAGTGGTCGCGTCCAGATCGAAAGTGGAACCGGCATATCCGTAGCCGAACGCAATGGTAGTGTGACCATTGATGCTTCGCGCGTACTGGAGATGATCGAACTCGTCGCCAAGGACCCTAATGCCATGATCATCGCCCGGAGTCAGATCCAGGACTCGGTCACCGGTGAGTTGAAGACGGTATTCGAAGTATCCCTTCGAGACTCAGGACTCACCCGCAAGTATCTCTCAAGTTCAGCTGCGTGGAAGGATGACAACTCCGTCAGCTACTCGACGGATTCCATTGAAATACCGCGGTATGACATTGACGTTGATGGTCGGGTGCGCTCCATTGAGCGGGTCATGGTCCCACGGCGTCCCTCAGGTTTCTTGCCCAACCGTATCCTGATCAGCTCGACAGAAGGGAATCTCGTTGAATCGAGCTCTTTGGAGCAAGGTCAAGTTCTCATGGGCCGACAGGGAGGTGCCCCGATTCCAACACGCATCCGGGCAGGTCCGGGAATCAACATCGTCCACAACGATAGTGGCGAGGTCGTTTTCTCCGTCGCAGCAGCGGCCTCGGTCCCGACCATTGTAAGCGGAAGATACACGAATCTGACGGATGCATATCAGTATGCTACACCACCGATCGATGTCCGCCAGGCCCACCCTGTACGACTCGATACGCTCGGTTCAACCGCCAGGGTCATCGTCACGCTCGAAAGTCCTACATCCGCAACACCGGTGACCATCACCGATCGGACGTTAACAAGTTTTATAGTCCGCTTCCCCGGAGGATTGCCGCCGGGAGCAAGTATCAACTGGATCGCCCTGAACGTCGAGTAGCGGCGGGATTCGCACAATTCCATGGGCCATTCAACCACGCTGGTGAATCGAACCTCTGTATCAGCCAACAACTTCATTTTCATCTATTACGACACTAGGAAACGAACATGACATACACATCAGGACCTCTTGCCATCCGCATCCTCACGACACTTGCCTGTGTACTATTACTTGCCGAGGTAGGCCGGGCGCAAGTGCCTATTGAAACGCGTGTGCTAAAACTTCAGGGCGCTACCTCGGGCTCGATTCTACTGCGGTCGTCAGATGTAACGACCAACTACTCGATCATCTATCCCAATGCGCAGGGTGCAATCGGCAGTCTGCTCTACATGGCATCATCGGACGGCACAATGGCGTGGACCTCGGCACCGGGCGGCGATCGCTTCATCCCACTATGGGACATTAGTGCGAACTCCGGTGCGGGTGGTGTCGTATGGACAGACCCGGCGTCGGCACAGAACCCGATGTGGTCGATCACTGGGAACAATCTCGCCGGTCCTGGAATGCTAGGCACAACTTCGGCGCAACCGCTGCGGATCATTACGGATGGTAAGCAGCGTATCGAGCTCGCAGGCAATGGTGATCTGACGCTTAATGGCACTTCACAGGGAGGTGTTAGCACGACCATTGGGCGGGCTGGGCACACCACCAACATCAGAGGGACACTCGATGTTGATGCAGTAACGAGTGTTGACGGCGTCGTGAGTATCAACACCGCGGCATCGAACAGTGATGCCACAAACATCAACACGCTTGGTACTGGCATTGTAGTGATTGGAAACAGTGCAAATGAACTCGAGGTCAATGCCGGTGTACTGGACCTCAACTCTGCAACGATGACGCTTGACGCTTCAGGAACGATCGCTGTCAATGGAACGCTCACTTTGAATACCCTAGGAACCTCTGTCACATCACTGGGAAACACGTCAGGCGGTGTGACAATTGCTGGACCAATGAATGTCTCGGGATCCTTTGGCACGCAGGGTGATGTGTTCGTCTCTCAAGGGGCTGGGTCAGCTCCTCAATGGCAGGGGATTGCCTCCGCTGTGGGGATTCGCAAGGCCGGGAATCTTACGGTGACCAATGCGGTGCAGTCCGCGGCAATCTCCGCGGTTGGGTTGGCTCCCACGGACGCCATCATTATCACTATGCAGGGATCGGGTTCAGGAGTTGTAGCAACTGTGACAGACCGTGACGATAGCAACGACACGTTCAGGGTCACATTCTCCGGCTCCTATAGCGGAACTGTGAACTTTATGGTTCTGGCTGCTCGATAAGCCTTGATTCTGCCCGTTGGATTTCATGTATGTGTGTCGGCATCAGGCGTGATGCCGGATGCCGACACCATAGACGTTCTTGCAATCGCTCCGCAAGCAAAACCCTTGTATGAAACGAAGTAGTCCAGAATTTCAATGGTGGATGCCATTCTGCGCGAGCATGGTGATTGTGCTGTCGGGTTTTAGCCATGCCGCTGGCCAGATCGCTCTGCGAACAAAGCTGATCGAGCTGGAAACAAACTCGTCGGGAGCGGTGTCACTTCAGGCACCGTTCACGGCTAGTCGGTACACACTCACGATGCCGGACAGCATTGGAGTTGCCGGTGCAGTTCTTTCGACCAGTGGCGGTGGTAATCTGCAGTGGACCCTACTCTCCGGTTCAGATTGGTCTGTTTTGGGCAATGCAGGGCTCGACTCTACGGTCAGCTATCTTGGATCCCGCGCACACGTGATACCTCAGCCACTCATCATCCGCACGGGTGGTCTCGAGCGTATGCGGGTAGTAGGTGGGTCAGGATTCGTGGGAATTGGATCGACGCAGCCGACAGCGCAGCTGCATGTTCGGGCATCAGTGCCGGACGCTGCTGCCGTTCAGATTCGGAATGCCAGCACGGGCTCGGGCAATATCATTGTCGCAGAGAATGGGGCCGGTGCTGGTGTTCTTGTCCTTAGCTCTGCAGGCAATCTGGGTGTTGGAAGTAGCACCACTCCTCAGACAGCGATGTCGATCGACGGGGGACTAACTCTTCGGTCCAACACGGTAAACGTGACGGCGGACAATCAGCTCATCACGATCGGAAACCGGTCGTTCCTGATCCTGAACAGTAACAACCCTCCAGTGTACCGAACGATCGTGCTCTCAAATGGTCTTCAGGTTGGCCAGATGCTGCTGCTTCTTGTGACCGGTGGAGCTGGCTCCGGTGTCGAGCTCGTCGACAATGTCAATTCTTCGAATGCCAACCTTACAGCGGCGTGGTTGCCGGAGAATGGAGACACTCTGCAGTTGATCTGGGACGGGGCTGACTGGATCGAGCTGTCGCGTTCAAACAATTGAATCACCGCGACTACCGGCGCCCGGGTCGGTCAGCCTGTTGTCCAAATGCTTTCAGATCATAACTGAATGTCAGCTGTGCGTAACGTCGAAGGGCATTGGTACGTGAGTCTTCAATCGTCACGTCGTTAACGGAGCGGTTGATGGCATCATTCTGATTGAGGATGTCGTTAACGGACAGGCGTATCTCGGCAGCGCGGTTTTCGAAGAAGCGATAGCCGATGCCGGCGTTCCACACCGTGAAGGTGCTGTTGAAGCCGCTGCCAAGCCCCGTGTAGAGGGTCTGATTCACGTCCGTGCTGCAGGCAAGGGCGCCGATGTTCCAGATCACGCGTAGACCGGCCAGATGCGTGAAGTAGTTGTTGTCGGCTGAAGTTTGCAGGGTATTGGCGACCCACGTGTAGGCGCCATTGTAGTTCACGGACACGTCGAGGTCTTCCGATGACGAGCTGCTAAGGAAGAAGCCAAGTGA
>JBILLF010000029.1:0-21363 GCA_044376225.1 Patescibacteria group bacterium
GCCCGTTGCTGGTACCGTTGATGCCTCTGCTACGGTCGTGGGACGTCCGGTCGTTATCCTTTCGGGCGAAGAGATCGGTTCGCTGCAGTACAGGTATGCCGGACCCAATGGCTCGAAGCTTCCGCAGTTCACCGCAACAGAGCTCAATTTTGGAGCTCTTGAAAGCGGACAGAACCGCAACCGAACGGTCACGCTGCGCAACAACGGTACATCCGACATGAACGTCTCCAAGTTCGAGATCACCCCTCAGGGTAAGACCCCATCGGGTGCCTTCGTGATCACTACCCCACCGAAGAATATCGTAACGGCCTCGAGCACCATCACGATCCCGCTGCGCTGTGTGGCCTCCGATACGGGAACCTATCGCGCAACCCTACGTGTGGTGACCGATGGCAATCCAAGCACCGTTGATATGCAACTGCTGGCCACGGTCGGAACAGCAACATCGGTGCACGAAGACTTCGCCGCGATGGGCACGGTCAGTGTATGGCCAAACCCTGCCTCGACGTCGTTCTCCGTGCAGGTGGGAGCCCCCTGCCGAGCAATGCTGGTCAATAGCGTAGGAGCAATGGTCGGGTCCTGGACTATCGAGGCAGGAACCACGAAGCTAGATGTGGACGATCTTCCGAAGGGGGCTTACCGACTCGTGCTGACCCACGGCCTGGGCATTCGCGCCATCGGCCTGATCGTCGAATAGGCCCGTAAGAGCCTTTCAGTAGAAGCTGCTTTTCGAGCCGCTGTCATCCGACGGCGGCTCGTTCCATGTTGAGCCGCCGGTAGCGCCTCCTGCAAATGCACCGCTCATGCGCCGACGACGATTGCGGAGCCATGTGTAGAGGATAAACGCAACACCGCCGATAACGAGGATCGTCATGAGCAGCGTACCCCACTGAAATGTGGGTGGGTACACGGCAACTGACCCGTCGGGATTAGCGTGCGTGTAGGGACGTGAGAAGTAAAACGCCGGGTGGAACGGCATTGACCAGTACCAGGGAATACCGCCGAGCATATACCCCATCATGAACCCATCGCCCATACCGCCATAGCGGTTAACGACGTAGTTGGTCGTCGTGCCGGCCGGACCACGGAAACTCTGACGCTGCGTGGCCCGCGGCACACCGTAGCGTCCGGTGTAATCCGATGGACGACTCATCCGCGAGCCGCCGAAGGAGTTACGCGAACTCGGGGCCGATCCGAAGCGACCCGATGGCGATGACGTACGGGGTGTACTGCGCGAAGCGGGCGGAGCCTGCCGCGAACGCGATCCACCAAACGATCGGCCTCCGGGTGAGCGGTAGCTGCGGCCGTAACCGCCACGACTGCCGCCGAATGAACCACCACCACGGCGCTGAGCCAGAGCATCGGTCGGGATGACCCATGCCAGGATGGCCAGGACAAGAGATGCGATGACAAGTATGCGTTTCATCTTCAAAAAACTCCTTCCGTCGTCAGAGACCCGTCAATTTCTCGGTAGGTGATTTCGGCGGCAAACTCTGCACGCTCAGGGATATTCTTCTTTCCACCAAACCAGGATCGCAAGCCCCTTCCCTCTTCGACGGTCGGCGCTTTGATGTGCACATACAGACGCACAACACCGTCCTGCTCCTCGTCGTTGCGAACAAGCAATGTCGATTCCAACGAACCATCGCTATCAACCGTTAACATCTGTAGCGAAGCGGCCTCCTCCTCCGTAAATCCAGGGGGCTCCGTACTGACGTTATCCAAATAGTCCGTAAAGATGTTCTTGGTGTAGTGCTGACCGTCCGTGCCTACGTACATGATAAGCGCGTCGAAGTCTCCATCCTCACTGATGTGAATGAAGACCTCGCGGACCTTATCGAGTTGCTGTCCGTTGAAATAGATGGCCGTCCGTTCAAGGCGACCGTTACCTTCGATACTGAGTTGTGGCATAGGGCAAGTATACGACGAAGCATTCTGCGATTCGTTGCAGTCGGCAGGCTGACTGCCTATCTTCGACCACTCTACCACAAGGATGTGTTTCATGGCAGCTGAAGATGTCGGCATCTGGTTCGATCCGGCCAATCCATATGAACGGCCGAGCTTTACACTCGGCATCGAAGAAGAGTACATGGTGCTCGACCCTTCAACGTTCAACCTGAAGTCACATATCCAGTTCGATCTGCTGGGTCAGGGCGAAAAGGTCCTGCACGAACATATCAAGCCCGAAATGCACGGCTCGATGCTCGAGATCGGCACCGGCATCTGTAAGACGACCACAGAGGCATTCAATGAGGTCCGTAAGATCCGAAGTATCGTCTCAGGTCTGGCCGCACAGAACGGACTTTGCATCGGAGCTTCATCGTCGCATCCTTTTGCCCGCTGGGAGGATCAGGAGATCTACCCCGATGAACGCTATCGTATCCTGGTCGAGGACATGCAGGTGCTGGCCCGCTCGCTGCTGATCTTCGGAATGCACGTTCACATCGGCATCGAAAACCGCGAGACGCAGATCCAACTGATGAATGAGATGCGGTACTTCATGCCGCACATTCTGGCCATCAGCACGAACTCTCCATTCTGGGAGGGAATCGATACGGGACTAAAATCTTACCGTTCGAAGATCTTCGAGCGCTTCCCTCGAACGGCCCTGCCCGATGCCTTCTCCAGCTGGGGTGAGTACCAGAACTACGTGAACCTGCTCATCAAGACTGGCTCGATCGACAATGCAAAGAAGATCTGGTGGGACATTCGTCCTCACCCATTCTTCCCAACGCTTGAAGTGCGTATCTGCGACTTGCCGATGCGTATCGAAGAGACCGTGGCCATCGCTGCCATTTGCCAGGCAGTAGCTGCCAAGCTATTCTCGCTCTACGAAAAGAATCTTTCGTTCAGAACTTATCGGCGATCGCTCCTCATGGAGAATAAATGGCGCGCCGTGAGATACGGACTGGACGGCAACCTCATCGACTGGGGACGCCAGCGTGAGATGCCGGCACGCGATCTGATCCGCGAGCTCCTCGAGTTCGTCGATGACGTGGTCGATGAACTCGGTTCGCGTCAGCACATTGAGTACATCCACACGATCCTCGAGAACGGCTCCGGGGCCGACCGTCAGCTTCGAGTGTTCCGCGAAACTGGCAGCATGACGGAGGTGGCCAAGTATATCCACGAAGAAACCACACGAGACCTTGCATGAACCGCACGCCGATGATGCTCCTGACCGTTGCCGTTCTCATAACGGTATCTGCAATGCCCTCACTGGCATCAGATTCAACGAAGTCCGATATCGCAATCTTCCAGAAGCCGGTTACGACGAAGCATAGTGTGACGATTGACGGAAGAAAGATCGACTATGATGCCACCGCCGGACATCTGACGCTGGTCAACGAGGATGGTACGCCGCGTGCGAAGGTCTTCTACATCGCCTATACAAAGACGGGCGTGACCGATCCGTCGCAGCGTCCGCTGACGTTCTCCTTCAACGGTGGTCCCGGCTCATCAAGCGTATGGCTGCACCTCGGAGTGCTGGGTCCACGCCGTGTGCTCATGGCCGACGATGGTTCTACCCTGCCACCTCCCTACAAGCTGGTTGATAACGACCAATCATGGTTGGACATGACCGACATGGTCTTCATCGACCCTGTCAGCACGGGCTTTTCTCGTGCCAGTGACGAAAAGGACGCCAAGCAGTTTCACGGCTATAGCCAGGACATCGAGTCGGTGGGTGAGTTCATTCGTCGCTGGACCTCGGACAACAAACGCTGGGCCTCACCGAAGTATCTCATCGGCGAGTCCTACGGAACAACCCGCGCCAGTGCAATGTCGGAGCACCTTCAGAACCGCTACGGCATGTACCTCAACGGCGTGATCCTCGTGAGCGCTGTTCTAAACTTTCAGAGTATCGACTTTGCCGATGGTAATGACCTGCCGTTTGCCACGTTCCTGCCGACCTATGCCGCAACGGCCTGGTATCACAAGAAACTGGGACCCGATATGCAGTCTCTCAAACTCGAGGACCTTGTAGCTCAAGCGCGCGAGTTTGCCATGGGCGATTACTCGCTGGCTTTGATGAAGGGCTCTGCGATGAACGATACCGAGCGGCGGGCCGTGATCGGAAAGATTGCGCGCTTTACGGGGCTTTCGCAGGAATACATCGACAAGGCCGAGCTCCGTCCGGTAATCTTCCGATTCTGTCAGGAACTCCTCCGTGACAAGGGGCTTGTGATCGGCCGCTTTGACAGCCGATACACGGGCACCATCGCTGATCGGCTTGGTGAATCAATGGAGCGCGACCCTTCGCACCATCCAACCATTGCCGGGTGCTTCTCGACCTGCATCAACGACTACCTTGCACGCGAACTGAATGTTACCACCACGCTTCCCTACGAGGTTCTCACCGGACGCGTCTGGCCCTGGGATTACTCCAACGTGCAGAACGAGTACCTTAACGTGGCTCCGCGCCTACGAAATGCCATGCAGATGAACCCGGCACTGCGCGTCTGGGTGCTCAATGGCTATTATGATCTTGCCACACCGTTCTACGGAACCGAGTACACGTTTGATCATCTCGGCCTGCCCGTTCCGCTGCGACCAAACATCAGCATGACGTACTATCCGGCCGGACACATGATGTATCTGCTCAAGAGTTCTCTGGTGCAGATGAAGACGGATGCGCGTCGGTGGTACGAGCCGAAGTAGCCGTTCCGTAGCTCTTGCGCGTCCCTTCGTAGAGTTCAAACTCCAGAAGTCGGCATTCCACGTCGGCGCTCCAAAACGTTTTGCGCTTTGACGACCGCAAGCCGATCTCCTTTGCTAGCGCAAAGTTGCCCGTGAAAATGTAGCCCGTGTATCCCTTGAAGCGCTGCTTGAAGAGGTCGCCAATGTCGTGGTATACCCCGCGCAGTGCGCGCTCGTCCCCCAGGCGCAGTCCATACTCCGGGTTGACGATGATGATGGGTCCGTGCTCGCCCCCTGATGGCTGCGATGGCACCGGTGTAACATCACGGAAGTCTGAGACCTTCAAGGCAATATCGACGCCTGCGGCGCGCGCGTTCTCTCGAGCCTGACGTACCACGCGCGGATCGATGTCCGAACAGACGATCTTTGAACCAGGGTTGCGGAGCTGATCACGAGACTGCGAGCGCATCCTTTGCCACGCGTCCGGGGCGAACGGCAGCAGATGCAGAAGTCCCATGTTCCGACGGATTGACCCCGGCGCAACGTTCGCCGCAATCAGGGCCGCTTCGATACCAAGGGTAGCGCTGCCACACATCGGGTTCACAAATGGGTACTCCGGCGACCAGCGTGTGGAGAGGATGACTGCCGCGGCCAGCGTCTCGCGCATGGGTGCTTTTGCTGGATGCATACGGTACCCACGGTCGGAAAGGGGCTGACCCGACGTGTCAACATAGACCATCAGCACCTCATCGTGCCAGTAGAGGAACACCACGCTCTGCGAGGTATCGGGTCCACTGTCAGGACGCTGCCCTTTCCTCTGTCGGATCTGATCGACGATCGCATCCTTACAGCGCATGTTGGCATACATCGTGTTGTCGATCTGCGGTGTATCGATCGAGCTCACCACACTCAGATAGCCATTAGCAGGAATCCATTCGTGCCAGGCGATACTGTTGATCGCTTCGTACATAGCGTCTGCCGTCCGGACATTCCACGAGCCCAGTCGCAGAAGCACACGGTGCGCCGTGCGTAGCCAGAGGTTCAGGCGCATGCAATCTTCCAGCGTGCCCGAGGTTTCAACAGCTGCCGGTAGTGTAGCGCTCACCGGCAGGCCGAGTGTTTCGACCTCGCGCGCAAGGATCGGAGGGATTTCCCGAGGACAGGTGATCAGGATGGGATAGGTCATGCGTTCGGCCACGAGGGCCGCGTTTGAATTTCTAACTGGACAAGGTAGCTCATTGCTTCATCGCGCGTGGCTCCGCACATCTGCTCATTCGGTTGCAACGTGCCACAGAAGGCCGGACGCTCGGGACTTCCGAACAACGCACACCGCAGATCATCTGTTAGCTGCACACAGGGCACTCCCGCCGGTTTTCCATCGGGCATGCCTGGGATTGGACTCGTTATCGAGGGGGCTATACAGCATGCCCCACAGGCCGGTCGACAGGTCATTCCGAAGCGAGTACCACCATCAGTGCCGCGTGCAGCTCGTCAACATCCTCCCGCGTGATGACAAACGGTGGTACTAATCGGATAACATTTCCAGCCGTTGCATTGGCAATCACGCCACGCTCGAGCAGTTTCGGAATGAATGGTGCGGCATCCTGATTCAGGACGATGCCCTGCATACAGCCGCGACCACGGATCTCGCGCACGAGATTCGGAAATGCTGACTGAATCTCGCGAAGGCGACCGTTGAGGTACTCGCCAAGCTCGCGGACGTGATCCATGAGTCCCGAAGCAACCTCATCCATGACGACGCCTCCGGCAACACAGGCCACCGGATTGCCGCCATAGGTGGTGCCGTGCATTCCCTTGTCGAGCAGGGCTGCGGCCTCATTCGTGGCAAGGATACCACCGAGCGGCAGTCCCCCGCCCATAGCCTTGGCAATGGTTACGATATCTGGCCGCACGCCATACCGCTCAAAAGCAAAGAAGTCGCCCGTGCGGCCGATGCCCGACTGAACCTCATCGGCAATGACAAGAAAGCCGTACTGCTCCTTCAGGCGCCAGATCGCATCGACAAACTCCTGGGTTGCTTCGGCAATGCCCCCTTCACCCTGAAGGAACTCGATCATCACCGCGGCCGTGTGCTCGTCGACCCGGGATTCCAGGGCATCAATGTCATTAAAGGGCAACACCAGGGTATTCGGGAGGAACGGACCCATTCCATCCTTGTAAAGGGGCTTGTCCATGATCGACAATGCACCAAAGGTGCGTCCGTGAAAGCCCCCTGAAAAGCCGATGATGTCATAGCGTCCCGTAGCACTGCCGTAGCGGCGAGCCATCTTCATGGCGCCGTCTGTGGACTCTGCTCCCGAGTTGCTGAAGAACACGCGCGGATAGCCAGAAGCTTTAACAAGCTGTTCGGCGAGAGTGACCTGCGGCTCTTGATAAAAGACATTCGAGACGTGCATGTACCGCCGGATCTGATGCTCGACGGCTTCGATGATTCGCGGATGACTGTGCCCGAGTGCATTGACGGCGATACCGCCGAGCATGTCGAGATAGGCCTTGCCATCAACGTCGTAGATACGCATTCCTTCGGCCCGGTCAATGGCCACATTGATGCGACGATACGTCTGGAACACGACGGCGTGTTCGCGCTCCATGAGCTCCTGGCTGGGCAGCGTTGTTGTGCTTGACATTACTTCTCGAGGATCGTGAATTCGACGCGGCGATTTTTGGCGCGTCCTTCGTCGGTATCGTTCGTGGCAAGAGGACGGGTTTCTCCGTAGCCCCGTGCCGTGATTCGACCGGCATCAACACCACCAATGGTCACAACATATTCCTTGACGGCGCGGGCACGGTCATCGGAGAGTTGCTGGTTATCGGAGTCTTTACCCATGGCATCTGTGTGACCACTGACTTCGATCTTCATCGTTGGATTGTCCTTGAGCAGGGTCACCAACTGCTGAAGCTCGGTGGTTGATTCCGGACGTAAGGTTGCCTGCTTGCGATCGAAGAAGATATTCTTGAGTTCAATAACCACGCCTCTCTCGAACGGCACAAGCTCGAGATCCCGTTGACGCTCGGCGTACTCCGTCTCAGCGGTCAGGTCGATGTTCTCGCTGATGGCTACGAAGTCCTTCGCTTCGGCACGCAAGCCATACGAGACACCAGCAGGGAGCGTGATCTTGTACTCACCTGTTCCATCGGCAGAGCGAGCCCGGCCAATCTCTGTGCCGGTTGCGAGATTGACGTAGATGATGTCGGCAGCGACAGGAGCCTTGGTCTTCATGTTCAACACGCGGCCGGAGAGGAGAACCACTGGTCGCGGACGAACCTTCTCGGGAAGTCGTACCCGGTAGATGTCGCCACTTAACGTATCGACATACGACACAAAGTAGGCGAACTTCCCATCGGCCGGGATGGAATAGTACATATCCCAGTCAGCCGAATTGATGGTCGAACCCAAGTTCACGGGCTCTGACCAGTTCGTCCATGTTGAGTCGAGACGTCGAGACACATACACATCAAATGCACCAAAACCGTCGCGACCATCGGTAGCGAAGTACAATGAAACGTCATCCGAAGCCAGAAATGGCGTGGCTTCCTGTCCAGGGGAGTTGACTACGGAACCCAAGTTCATAGGGGGCGCATAGCTCCCATCACGACGTCGCAGACTGACGTATAGATCGCGATTCCCACGCGTGTCAGCTCGCTGAATGGCCATGATCAAAGCCTCGCCATCGTTCGATAGGCTAAACTCCGAGTACTTACTGTCGTTCGAATACTCAGCAATATCGAGGGCTTTGGGCACCGACCACCCCGAGGCCGTCCGGCGGGAGATCGCCACACTTCGCAGCCGCGTCGATGGATCCGAATATGAATCCAGCAGCAACATCGTCGTTCCGTCTGGAGAGATCGAGCACACGCTGTTGTTGCCGCGATTGTTGAGGACGCCGCCGATGTTCACGGCTTGGCCCCACGTGCCGTCGTCCTGGAGTTCACTCACCCAGATGTCTTCGCCACCGCCACCAATGTTGTCGGGGGAACCCTTCCGGGACAGAAAAAGCGTCCGCCCGTCCGGCGAGATTACCGGCTTGAGGTCATCGTACGGGCTATTGACGCCAATGCCCAAGGACTCCGGTCGAAACACGGAGTCAGCCGGGAACCACGTTCTGGCAAATGCAGGCGTGGCGATGCAAAGCACCGCCACGAATAGAGGCCATCGGACCATCATCGGCTTGGAGTCTGCTGTTTACTTGTTCTTCGTGATCTTCATTGAGATCTTCTCGAGCGGATTGTTGCCGCCATCCTGAGGCTGTGCAACAATCGCATCGGCGACTTCCATGCCACTTACGACTTCTCCAAAGGCTGTGTACTGTCCGTCCAGCCAGTCGGCCTTTGCCACGCAAATGAAGAACTGTCCGCTGAAGCTGTTTGGATCATTGGTGCGAGCAGCTGAAAGCACCCCGCGCACGTGCGATTTGTTTGAAAACTCAGCTGGGACCTTTTCCTTATAGCCGCCGGAGCCCCACGTGTTACGTGGACCGTTCTTGCTGTTCGGGTCGCCCCCATGAATCATGAAATTCGCAATGCAGCGGTGGAAAGCCGTGCCATCATAGAAGCCTTCTGCAACACGGGCATCAAAGAATGCAACATGCTTTGGTGCAACATCCGGCCACAGGCGGATGACGATCTTGCCGAGGTTCGTGTTGCCTTGGGTGACTTCAATGGTGTACATGGGTCCGTCTCCGGGATTGATTGGTCCGCTCGGTTCCGCTTCTACGGCGCAGCTGCTACCGATGACCGAGGCAATGACGATGAGGGAAAGTGCGAAGAGTCGCATGGGTACTAGTCTCCGAAAAATGTTTGTCGTGGTGAACTGTTACTTGCTGCGTGACTGTCTGCGAATGGCGCGCACCGTGATCGGAGCTTTCGGAACACCGTCGGCATCACCCAGGGGTCCGGGCTCCACATCAACGTCTCCGATCCGGCTGACGATATCCATTCCGGCAATGACGTTGCCAAAAATCGTGTATTGATACGGAAGTGCCGCAGCTTTTTCGAGACAGATGAAGAATTGGCTGGTTGCGCTGTTCGGAGCCGGCTTACGTGCCATGACCACAGTACCCGGACGATAGCCCCGCCGTGCCGAGGGAAGGGCCTCGTTGAGCTCATCGGCAAGGGGCTCACCACTGGCCGTTGCACCGCCACGTCCCCATTCCTGGCGTGCTTTGAGGTCGCGCGTTGCAGGGTCGCCCATCTGGATGACAAAATCCCGGGCCACGCGGTGCACGCGCTGCCCATCATAGTACTTCTTTGAAACCAGTGCCAGAAAATTCTCGACCGTCTTCGGGGCATCCTGTCCGTAGAGTTCGATGGTGATCGTTCCCTTAGACGTGATGATCTCTACCGTATCGGTGGCAACCACACTTGTCAGCGAATCTATCGTCGGCACCCTCAGGGTATCAGCAGGGGGCGTGATCTGGCGGACCGTCTCTACCTGTGGCTCGGCCTTGGGCTGGCATCCGGCAAGAAGGATCACGAGGCCTAGAGCCACTCGGTAGATCACAAACACAGCCATGGTGCGCGTACGCAGATACTTCAGCAGCGTATCGATACTCCAGTAGCCGCTGGCAAAGGCTGCAACGGTAGCAACGGCCAGCGCCACGGCGCTGCCAGCCTCGGATAGGTGATTCAGTTCATGCGAGAACTGCAGAATACCGGCGGCCAATACCGACGGAATGGACATCAGGAACGAGAATCGTGCGGCATGCTCACGCGTCATTCCGCGGAACATAGCCGCCATGATGGTCGAGCCGCTACGGGATGAGCCGGGCACCAATGCCAGGCACTGGGCCGCTCCCACGACCACGGCATCTGTGACGGTCAGGTCTGACGTTGAGCGTGTGAACGACGCCCGGCGCTCGGCAAGCCAGAGCAACAGGCCCATGCCAATGAGCGCGATGGCGATCACATGCAGATCTTTGGTAAGTGCGCCTTCGATCATGTCCTTGAAAGCCAGACCCACAACGACGATCGGAACCGTGCCGATGATAACGAACCAGGCAAGTCGTGCATCGGCCCCCTGCTCACGCAGCGGCCTGCGTCCCTTTCCCACGTTCTCACTCACCCAGCCAAGGACCGAACGCATGATGTCTGTTCTGAAGTACAGCAGCACGGCGGCCAGCGTCCCGAGCTGGATCGTAGCCATGAACGAGGTCCACCGCTCTGGATGGGCCGGATCAATGACTCCCATGATCGAGGCCGCAATCGTCAGATGCGCGGTACTGGAGATCGGCAAAAACTCGCTGAGGCCCTGGATCACTCCCAGAGCAATGGCGGTAAGGATGGACATGGGGGCGAAGATAAATCAGGTTTCAATGCGCTTCATACCACGACGGGCCCGAACCTGATTCCACAACCACCGGGACGCCGTCCAGGGGGAGGGCGTGTTCCATTTCGTGCTTGACCAATGTGGCAAGCATTTCAACCTCCGTCTCAGGTGCTTCAAACACCAGTTCGTCGTGCACCTGCAGGAGCATCATGGCGGAGAGTCCCTCTGCACGCATGCGATCATGCACACGGATCATAGCCAGCTTCATCATGTCAGCAGCGGTGCCTTGAATAGGCATGTTGATGGCTGCGCGTTCGGCGGCCGTACGAAGTCCGCGGTTGGCAGCATTGATCATCGGGAAGTACCGGCGACGTCCAAGGATGGTGGATGCATAGCCCCTTTCACGCGTCGATTCAATGGTTTCGTCCATGTATCGCTTGATGCCGGGATACTTCTCGAAGTAGCTTTCGATGATCTTCTGCCCTTCCGTGCGAGGGATGCCGAGCCTCTGCGCCAGCCCGAATGCACCAAGACCGTACATTATACCGAAGTTGACGGTCTTTGCCACGCGACGCTGATCAGACGTTACCTCACTGATCGGCACGTCATGCAGAATAGCTGCCGTTGCCGAGTGAATGTCAGCACCGGAGGCAAAGGCGGAGCGCAGATTCTCGTCGCGAGAGATCGCAGCCATAATCCGCAGTTCGATTTGGGAGTAGTCGGCAGAGACTATCACCCAGCCCTTGCGTTGCGGTACAAAGGCTTTACGGATGCGCAGCCCGAGCTCGGTGCGGATGGGAATGTTCTGCAGGTTGGGATCGGTCGACGACAAGCGTCCAGTAGCGGCCACGGTCTGGTTGAACGTCGTATGCACGCGCCCCGTGTCGGGGTTGATGAGCTTGGGAAGCGACTCCACATAGGTCGAGCGGAGCTTCTCCACTTGGCGGTAGTCGAGGATCATCTGCGCGATAGGATACGATTCGGCCAGCTCGGTCAACACGGACGAATCCGTCGAGTACCCGGTCTTGGTCTTCTTCGATGCCGGCAGCATGAGCTTTTCGAACAGCACCTCGGCTAGCTGCTTGGGAGAGGCAATGGTAAACTCTTCGCCGGCCTCCAGCCAGATCTCCGCCTCAAGGCGCTTGGCCTCGCTACGCATGAACTCACCGAGTCCACTGAGCGATTCTGTGTTGATACAGACGCCGTTGCGCTCCATGGTCACAAGCACGGGTACGGCGGCAAACTCAACGCGTCGGGCAAAGTCAAGAAGATCGGACTTCAGGAGTTCCGATTGCAGAATGTGACGCAGCTTCAGCGCAACGTCGGCGTCCTCGCAGGCGTAGTCCGAAACTCGTGCCGGATCGATCTCGCGCATCGAAAGCTGCTGGCCGCGCTTTTCACCGATTAGCGTTACGATCGAGATCGGAGCATACGTCAGCCATCGCTCCGAGAGGGCATCGAGATTGTGAGGCCGGTCAGGGTCGAGTACGTAGCTGGCAAGCATGCTGTCAAACGACAGGGGGCTTACGTTGATGCCGTAGCGACTCAGAATAAGCATGTCAAACTTGGCGTTCTGTCCAAGCTTTTCGATCGCCGGGTCTTCGAGAAGGGGCTTGATGGCCCGCAGCACGTCCTGCACCGGCAGACCATGCCCGCCGCCATGCTCGCCGAAGAGGGAGCCCCCTTCATGGGGATCTGGGTCATCAACATCGATGTAGAATGCCTTGCCCTCAGTGGAACTAAGAGCAACACCCACGATCCGACATCGCATCGCATCCAGACCGGTGGTCTCAAGATCGAACGATAGCTCCTTCGCCACCTTCAGTTCGTTGACGGCTATCTCGAGCGAACCGGGTGTATCGACCAGCGTATAGTCATGAGGAACATCGGAGAGGATGGACAAGTGATGCGTCGGTTGCCCTGGCGGCTTTGCGTGATCGGCTGCGCCGTCACCATCCAAAGTCGCGCCTGTCTCAACCGAATTGGCCTGCGCATACTTGGCGAACTTTCTGCGCAACGTTCCGAAGCCAAGCTCCTCGCAGAACGTATCGATGGCCAGTGAATCGATCGGCTTGCGGACCAGAGCCACTCGCTTGGCATCGATCGGTACGTCGGTGTGAATCGTCACGAGCTGCTTAGAGAGAAAAGCCATCTCGCGGCTGTCCTCAAGCTTCTTCTTCACTGAGGCGCGCTCGACCGCATCCAGATTCTCGTACAATGCGTTGAGAGAGCCGAACTGCTCGATCAGCGGGATAGCGGTCTTTTCGCCGACGCCCTTGACGCCGGGCACGTTATCGGAAGAGTCGCCGATCAGGGCCAGTACGTCGATCACATGATCGGGGCCGACACCAAACTTCTCCTTGACCTTTACTGCATCCATCACGTCATACTCGCCCACGTCTTTGCCCGGCCGAAGGATCTTGACCTTGTCATTGACGAGCTGGAAGTAGTCCTTGTCGGATGTCACACAGAGGATGTCGTGTCCATCGTTGCTCTCGCGCCGGCAGATCGTCCCGATGATGTCATCAGCTTCAAAGCCCGGCATCTCCACCATTTCCAGCCCCATGAGAGAGATCAGCTGCTTGATGCGGGCCAGCTGGGGTACAAGGTCCTCGGGAAAGGCGTCGCGGTGGGCTTTGTACTGGTCGTACATCACATGACGGAACGTCGGCTCGGGGGTATCGAAGACCACAGCGATCGCATCGGGGTTGTGCTTATCGAGCAGCGACGTTAGGATGTTCGCAAAGGCGAACACGGCGAACGTGGGCTCGCCCGACGGCGATTGCATACCCGTTCGTTGCAGGGCATGGTAGGCGCGGAACACCAGTGACATGCCGTCGATCAGAATCAATGGACCCATTTGTACAATCTACGGTCGTAGTTTCGCAAAACATGATGCTGCCCATTATTCCGGAACCGATCCTCTATACCGGTTTCATCGTACTGGTTCTGCTGCTTCTGGCTCTGGACCTCGGAGTGTTTAACAAGACGCCCCATGTGGTCAAGGTGAGCGAAGCCGTGGGGTGGACCGTGTTTTGGGTCTGCCTGGCGCTGCTCTTTAATCTGTTCGTCTATTTCGAGAAGGGGCCCGTGGCGGCCCAGGAGTTCTTCGCAGGTTACCTGCTTGAGCAGTCGTTGTCGGTCGACAACATCTTTGTCATCATCCTGATCCTGAAGTATTTCAAGGTTGCGCCTCAGTACCACCACAAGGTGTTGTTCTGGGGGATCATCGGAGCTCTTGTCATGCGTGGCGCAATGATCGCAATCGGCGCCGCTCTCATCGCCACCTTCCATTGGATCTTCTACGTCTTCGGTGCCTTCCTGATCTTCACCGGTATTCGCATGGCCCTCAGCGACGAAGAGGCCGAAGAACTGGAAGCCAACGCCGTTGTGCGTCTTGCTCGCAAGTATCTGCGTATCACACCAGGCTATCATCAGGAGAGATTTTGGATCATCAAGGATGGGGTGCGCTGGTTCACGCCCCTTTTCCTTGTGGTGATCGTCGTTGAGTTCACGGATCTAGTCTTTGCCGTCGATTCCATCCCGGCCATCTTCGCCGTCACCAAAGACCCGTTCATCGTCTTCACCTCGAACGTCTTTGCCGTCATGGGTTTGCGCTCGCTCTTCTTTGCCGTGGCCGGCGTGATGGGCATCTTCCACTACCTCAAGTACGGACTGAGCGTCATCCTGTCCTTTATCGGCGTCAAGATGCTCATTCACGACTTCTACGTGATGCCGATCGAGATCGCCCTCGGCGTCATCGCCGTCGTCCTCTCGGTCAGTGTACTGGCCTCGATCCTTCTACCTCAGAAGAAGGATGCCTAAGGGGCTCATCAGCTCCGTTATCATCCTTCTGGCAGCTGTACTTGTCGGCTGCGCAAGCTCCTCGCGTCTGCGCATTGATGCGCCCCCTGCTATGGCAGCCGTGCTCGACCGGGCGCAGGATCTGATCGGAACTCCCTATTGCTTTTCTGGCAGCACTCCTGACTGCTTCGACTGTTCGGGCTTTGTGGGACATTGCTTCGCGGTAACGGGACGTGCAATGCCACGCACGTCACGAGATCTCTTTGCCGCTGGACGAAGCGTTGACCTTGATGAGCTTCTGGCGGGCGACCTGGTGTTCTTCTCAACATCAAACGGACCAGTGAATCACGTCGGCATTTACCTCGCCGACGCAAAGTTCATCCACAGCTCCACATCCAATGGAGTGATGATCTCGTCGCTCAACGAGTCGTACTGGCGAACCAGGCTGAAGGGGGCCCGCCGAGTGGCCGATTGACGGTAAATACGCTGTCAATTCTACGGTATTTGCCCATCGGGATGATATTTTGTCGGCCACCTGCCGAGCCGGCAAGGTCGTCAGCATCAACTCCACCATCAGGGGCGGACATGTCGTCAACACGCAAAGAGATCTTCGGTCACCCAATCGGTTTGTCGTATCTGTTCTTCACCGAGATGTGGGAACGCTTCAGCTTTTACGGCATGAGGGCCCTGCTGGTACTGTACATGACGAAGTATCTGCTACTCGATCCGCAGATCTCGAGTACTGTGCTCGGGTTCACGGCTCTGTCGAACCTGCTCACGAGTCTGTTCGGTCCATTGTCGGTTATCGGCGTGTCATCGCAGATCTACGGCCTCTACACGGGTTTTGTGTACTTCACGCCGTTCATTGGCGGATGGCTTGCTGATAGACATCTCGGCAAAACCAATGCGGTCTATCTCGGTGCCATTTTCATGGCCATCGGTCACTTCATGATGGCGTTTGAATCGTTGTTCCTGCTAGCGCTCTTCTTCTTGATCCTCGGCAACGGCCTCTTCAAGCCGAATCTCGGCGCACAGGTGGGGACGCTCTATGAGCCAGGTGATCAGCGCATCGACAGTGCCTATACGATCTACTACATGGGTGTGAACCTTGGTGCGTTCTTCTCACCTCTCGTCTGCGGAACTCTCGGACAAACATGGGGCTGGCACTGGGGCTTTGGGGCGGCTGGCGTAGGCATGTTGGTTGGCGTCGTCGTGTACTGGCTTGGTACGAAGCATCTCCCGCAGCGGAATCAACATGTGGTTGCGCCCACAGCCCAGACCTCAGAGTCGGATCAGGGATGGGTTCGCCCCCTGATCGTGATCGGTTATTTGTGCTTTGTAAACATCCTGTTCTGGGGTGTGTATGAGCAGCAGGGCAACACACTGCAGGTATGGGCTGACGAGAAAACCAGTTGGTCGCTGATGGGTATGAACATCCCCTCTTCATGGTTCCAGTCGCTCAACCCCTTCTTCATCGTCATGCTGGCCCCCTTGCTGAATCGCTTTTGGGCGTGGCAGCGCTCGAGCAAGTCCGAACCATCAACGGTTGTAAAGATGGCCATCGGATGTGTGTTCATGGCCGTTGCCTATCTGATCATGATCGCCGTTGCCGGCATGGCAGAGGACGGACAGAAACTCAACCTCATTTGGGTCACCAGCGTGGTGTTCCTGTTCACGATCGGTGAGCTCTACCTCTCGCCCATCGGCCAAGCCATGGTCGCAAAGGTCGCCCCCGTCCGCATGGTCAGCATGTTCATGGGTATCTGGTACCTGTCGAGCTTCTTTGGCAACTACTTGGCTGGCTTCATCGGCTCGTTCTATGACCGCATGGGTAACCAAAGCTACTTCGGCATCATGGTCGGCATGAGCCTCCTGGCCGTAGCCATGTTCCTTCTACCACGCAAGAAGCTCAGCGCGATGTTGGGTGGAGAGAGATAGTGACGAGTGACGAGTGACGAGTGACGAGTGACGAGTGACAAGTGACAAGTTGCTTCAGACCTTACGCGCTGTTTGAATTGCGGCAATCAGCATTCGTCGGACATTAAGGGCTGTTGCCAAAATCCCCTCCAATTCTTTCGCGTCAACGAGAGGTGGCTCAGTGGTCAAGACGCCAAGCCAGTAGTACATCTCTCCCAGTTCCTTTTCGGCAATCTTTAAGCTTGTGGACAAAGTCCTTCTTCGATTCGGCGAACTGCGCCTCTCGAATGTTTGCCCCAATCGAAGTTCCAGCCTTCAGTAACTGAGTTAAGACCGTGTGCTCAAGGGTCACTCCACGGTTAAGCCTTCGACACAGAGTCCAGATCATTCGCGATAGAACAACTGAATCGTGTGACAGCGGTCCCTTGTCCCGTGATGGTAAGATGATGTCTGTTGTATTCACAAACATCATAGAGCATTTAGGCAGCAAAACGTGACGTCACTCGTCACTTGTCACTAGTCACTTGTCACTAGTCACTTGTCACTTGTCACTTTTAGCACGCCTCTGGGACACACGCTGGAGCAGACACCGCAACCGACGCAGGAGGCGCGCTTAATGGTCTGTCCGCGTTCGGCGTAGGAGCGCACATCGATGCCCATTTCGCAGTAGGTGCTGCAGTTGCCGCAGGAGATGCATTGGCTGGGGTTGACCTCGATGCGGAAGCGAGAGGCGTACTTCTGAAGGATGCCAAGGATGGCGGCCATGGGGCATCCGAAGCGACACCAGATGCGAGCACCGAAGATCGGGTAGAAGCCCACGCCAATGACGCCGGAGAAGAGTCCGCCGATGACAAAGCCGTAGATGCGGTTGGCATGGCTGACAACGCCCGAGAGTTGTGGACTTGGATCAACATGCTGTTGCCAGAGCAGGATCGTGATGATCGTGATGATTCCCAAGACCGGATAGATCGTCCACCGCTCAACGGTCCAGCTACGCTGCGACATGCTGCTGAGGTGTCGTAGGTCATCACCGACGGTCTCGGCTAGCGCTCCGCAGCCGCACACCCAGGAGCAGTACCAACGCTTGCCATAGAAGTAAGTGAGAAGGGGCGTGGCAAGCACCAACAGGATGATGCTCCACCACGCAGCGAAGGTCATCACGGCGTCGTGACTCGACATCATCGTCGTAACGGATGATGGGAAGAGATACTCGGGCTTGAGCGGCCAGAAGTAGGAGAAATAGAACTCGCCCCTTCCGCTGCGCACAAGCATGGCGGGAATGAGATACGCCGCAATGCACTGCACAAACATCAGCACTAGGATTCGGTAGCGGTGATATCGCTCGTGACCGTTTCGTTGAAGTGATCGTATGCCAAAGAGAACCACGGCAATCGTGTAGATGGTACCGTACACAAACCATACATCGGCTGGACGTTGTCGCAGTGTCAGTGACAGGCCGTCAGCGGATCGCGTCAACACGTCAAGCAATGATGGGAACCAGTACACGCAGACGTAGAAGCCGGTCATCAAAGCGGCCAGCATATAGCGCAGCCACGGACGTTGCTCCAACGAGCTGGTCATCGTGGCGGACCGCCCAGCCCCCTTCGGAAGGATGATCTGCACCGGCTGCTGCATACCTGTCACTGCGACTCTCCCCTGAATGCCGAAACGAATTCCGGCACAAACTCCGCATTGAACATCACCGCATTCAGTTCTTCGAGTGCTTCGTCAAGGGGCTTGCGCTGCGTGACCCATTGCTCACACGTAACCTGACGCAAACGCAGGCCAATCGCATGGATACCGATGACACATCTGTCAGCATCATGAACGATTCGCACACAACGTCGGCGATCCGCGTCAACGAGAAGAATGCTGTTGGGTGCGCTCGTGTCAGCGGGAACGTAGCCATAGGTCGACCATTCAAGATCGAAGAACTTTGCGCTGTTGTAATCGATGGACTCACGAAACGGCTCGTCACTTCCTCCGAGGATGCGGGCCAAATGCTCTCCATGCAGGCGTCCGGCATACCACGTCTGACGCACGCCCCATGGCAGCTGAGCACAGTCGCCGATGGCGTAGATGATGGATTCCCGCTTTCGCGGGAATGACTTCGCATGACTCGTCCGAAATCGATCGTCAACTACGATACCATCGTCGCATGCGATGCCTGCGTCCTTGGCAAGCTGTATTTGTGGGACCACTCCGGTGGCTACAACGACCACGTCGGCCGGAACAACTGAGCCGTCACTGAGAGTCACATGATCAACGCGACCGTCACCATCGTGATCGTCAATGGAAATCACCGTTGAGGAAACCCGCACGCTGACGCCGTGCTGCCGCAAATGCTTGGTGATGATCTGCGACTCCTCTCTTGGCAGAGCATTGGCATAGAATCCATCTTCGCGAACGACACACGTTATGGTGCTCCCAGAGCGCTTGTGCATGTGCGTGGACATGATCTCGGCAGCTTCCACACCGATGAGTCCACCACCGATGACAACGCCGTGGAGAGCCCCCTTCAAGGATTCATCGAGCGCAGCCACATCCTCCAAGCGCGTGTAGGTATGCACGCCACGGAGCGCAGTGTTGAGTCCGGCCGGAATGTTTGGCTTCGATCCCGTAGCAAGTACAATCACATCGGCTTCGAGCGTCGTGCCATCGCTCATATGCACCCTTTGCGCTGCGGCATCAATGCGCTCTACCCGTCCCTGCATGCGTTTGATGCCGAGGTCATCCCATGACCCATCCAGGTATGACTTCGTATGCTCGTACCTGAGCTGTCCGGTGGAGATGTACATCATTGCCGGACGCGAGAAGTGATAAGGGGCTTCATCGGAGATCAGCGTCACCTCTGGCTCCTCGCCTCGCCCCAGCTCTCTCAGCCTGCGTGCAAGCGTTGCTCCGGCAATACCGTTACCGATGATGAGGATGTGCATACCGCAAACTACGATCGTGCCTGCTGCGATAGCTCCTTGAGGATCGTTACGACATGCTCATGTCGCTCATCAGGAGCCACAAGCCCCTTTACATCCTCGATCGTGTCAACGTCGCGTTGGATGTCGAGTGTGTGGACCGTGAGCCCCTTGGCAGAACACCGCTGCATGGTTTGCTCGAACACGCGCTCGGTGCTCCAATCGATATCGCGGAAAATCTCCGGATGACGCGACTTCATGCCGATGAGATAGTAGCCGCCATCGACACTAGGACCGATGACAACGTCGGCCATATCGAGAGCTGACTCCGCCGTTGCGATAAGCTCAGCGTCGATGAACGGCATGTCCGTGCCAATGACCAGCACCCGCTCTGATACCGGAGCATCGACGAGTGCATTGATGATTCGCTCTCCGAGATCATCTCCTCGCTGGGCAAGGGGCTCGATGGTTCCTGCCTGGACAAGTTCGCGGGGTCCGTCAACGACGGGAAGTACCTCGACATAAGTGCGGGCAAGCTCGCTGAACACGTGGGCCATCATGGCCGAGTACATGAGAAAGGCTACATCATCTCCGACAGTTACCGCAAGACGCGTCTTGACGTGTCCCTTGCGCGGGGCCTTGCAGATGACGAGTACCAGCGTGCCGATGGACACGTCTATGCGCCCTTGCGCCAGTAGGATGGCGTCACGAAGAACATCCCGTAGGCCTCGCCCGCGTCGTTACTCACATGACGGTGATGTGCCATGTGCATGCGATACACGGCCTGCAAGTATCGATTCTTTGGAAGGGGCTGACGCAAAAACCGCTTGTGGATGATCATGTCGTGCATAATGAAGTACGCCGTGCCGTAAATCGCCACACCAACGCCAAGCAGAAACGGAGCACCATCAGGAAAGCCCCATATCATCAAGCCAAAGGCAATGCTCATGAAGAACCCCACGAACACATCATTCAGCTCTAGTGGATGTTTGGTGGGATTGTGATGCGTGGAGTGAATGCGCCACAAAAGGCCGTGCATCACGTAGCGGTGAAAGAGGACCACGAACACCTCCATGCCGATGATGCCGGCGATGACAAGAATGACGTTGATCATGAACAAAGCTCTGCATGACGGAAACACGAGACAAGATGGTCGTTGACCATTCCCGTGGCCTGCATATGCGCATAGACCACAGTTGTTCCGACAAACCCGAACCCTCGCTGCTTGAGTTCCTTGCTCACACGATCACTCAACGGTGTCGACGCCGGTAGCTGTGAAAGCTCCTTCCACGTGTTGACGACGGGGCGTCCATCGACGAAGCTCCAGATGTATGAATCGAAGGACCCGAACTCCTCCTGAACGCGGATGAACGCACGGGCATTGCGCACGGACGCTTCGATCTTTGCGCGGTTGCGGATGATGCCGGCATCGAGAAGAAGCTCCTCGATTTCCCGTTCACCAAAGCGTGCAACGCGCTCGACGTTGAAGTTGTGATAGGCGCCGCGGAAGTTCTCGCGCTTCTTCAGGATCGTATGCCAGCTCAAGCCCGCCTGCATCGTCTCCAGGATCAGGAATTCGAACAGCATCTGATCATCGTGCAATGGCGAGCCCCATTCCTCATCGTGGTAGCGCATATAGAGCTCGTCCTTCATACACCAGCCGCATCGGTGGATGCTCATGCGGTCTGCCCTCCGCACGAAGAGCCGGATCCGGCCGTGCAGCCAAAGCAGTGACGGTCGATGACGATCGCACGACCCATCAGCGCTTCAGCGGACACGTCGGCGATGTGTCGTAGGGGGCTTGCA
>JBILLF010000070.1:0-10788 GCA_044376225.1 Patescibacteria group bacterium
CAACCGTAAGATCCAGCATCTGATTGAAGTCGCAGTCGTACACCTGACCGTCCCATCCCACCGAGATCATATCGCGGCACATCACATTCTCGGCAGCAGCCGGATTGAAGGATGTTATTAGTGTATTCATGTAGCGCTCGTAGTTACCAGAGTTCACCAGAAACTCAAGAAAGCGCGAGATCGGCATGTTGGTGATGCAGTGCAAAGCATTGAACACAACGTTATGATTCGTCAAGAGCTGACGCTTGAACTCCTTCTCTAGCGATGCCTGGGGTCCGGGCAGCAGCGCACCCAGCGGATTGTACACGAGGTCGATAACCAGCCCCGTTCCATCTTTACCATAGCCCGCATCATTGAGCATGCGCAGCGCCGTGATGGAGTCTTCGAACACGCCACCGCCACGCTGACGGTCGGTATGACTTGCGTCATAAAAGGGTAGCGACGACACCACGTGGACGTGGTGCGTGGCGAAGAACTGCGGCAGATCGGTGTACTTCGGATTCGCCACGATGATCGTCAGGTTACAACGAACCATCACTTTCACATCCCGACGCGTGAGCTCTTCGACGAACCATCGGAAGTCCGGATTCATCTCCGGGGCGCCACCAGTGAGATCGACGATCTGCGTTCCGAGACGATCGACCGCGTCAAGACACATCTGCATTGTTGCACGCGTCATGATCTCTTGTCTGTCGGGTCCGGCATCGACGTGGCAATGCTTGCAGGCCTGATTGCACATCTTCCCCACATTCACTTGGAGCGTGGTGAGCGAGCGCGGACGAAGGGGCATGAGTCCGTGTGGACGCAATGCCTCAGCGAACGACGTCCCATTGCCGCCTCGCAGAACGCGCAGCTGCTCGTCAGCGTCGGCCAGTGCCGCGCCCCTTTTCTGAAGACTCGTTGTCGCTAATGCCATGGGTCAGGGGGCTTACATCGACACTTCGTCGACCTTATTCATCATCTGCACCGCGTGCACCATCGATGCCCCACCGCGGATGGCTGCCGCCACATGCACCGCTTCCATCATCATCTGCTCCGTAGCCCCCTTCTGCAAGCTGTCCGTCGTGTAGGCATCGATGCAATACGGACACTGCACCGCATGCGCCACCGCCAAGGCGATCAGCGACTTCTCGCGCTGCGTCAGCGCCCCCTCTTCAAACACGGCGCCATACCATTCAAAGAACTTCGCGGCCAGCTCCGGCTGGTACTGACTGATGTTGCCAAACTTGGGCAGGTCGGTGGGGTTGTAGTAGGACATGGCAGGTTACAGGTTTTGGGTTTTGGGTTTTAGGTTTTGGGTTCAATCGTCGTCCCGGCGTGTAGGGGCGAGACGCATTCTCGCCCGCCGGAAGATGATCCCAGTCTCGCCCGCCGGATTTCGACATACGAAGGTACGGAGGGGGCAAGGTCCCTCGTCACACCTCACTTCTTTCGGTGCTCCTCGGGATGACGCTCGTCTTGTTTTAGTTTTTTCACACTTCCCTGGGCGCGTCATCCCGAGGCCCGCAGGACCGAGGGACCCCATAGTGTAACTGTTTGCTTTCAATCTACCCTGGGAGCGTCATCCCGAACCGACGAAGTCGGCGAGGGACCTCGGAGAGAAGGAGCCCCCCTTATCGTCGCGCGATAAGTTGGCACGAGGCGGCAATCAATGCGCATACCGGCGCATGAATTTCGTGCGGCCAGGGGAAGAGCTCGGAGAGTAGCATCAACGTAATAGCGAGTCCGGAAGCAATCTCAAGGATACCCTTGCGCCGTCCGGATGGGACGCGCAGGAAGTTCATTGCCATGAGGGCACTGAGACCGGCGTTGATTGCTAGGAAGAGCAACGACAGCGACAGGTGAAGAATGATCTGCGCTGATACGAAATACTCAGCCAGCTCGCGGTCGGTCATACGAAGAGCAGACAGGCCGACGATGAAGAGTCCACAGGCAATGAATACCCCCTGCGCTGCCTTGGCTCTGTTTGTTCCGAAAAAGCGTCCAGCCATGTAACAGGCATAGACGCAAGCAACTCCAACGCTGGAGAGGATCCTCTCCAGGGGGCGAGCAGTAAATGCTTCACCGCCGGAAAGTACAAGCTGCATTAGCGCCGCCAAGAAGGTCACGACAATGAATGCTCGTAGCCACGGATCGGTCGTTCGTGCTGAGGTTAGCATGCGCCACACGCCCCTTTCTCCACTGCTGATGATGATTCTACCTGGACGGTAACATGCGAAAGTTTGAAGTGCTGTTGCATTGCCGCACGGACCGTGGCGACAACATCATCTGTGGCACCATCGCTTACGACATGCAGCGACGCGGAGTTTTCATTCATGCCAAGCTGCCATACATGCACGTCGTGTACATCGATGATACCCGGTAGGGCAGCCACAACGTCTCGCACTTTTACAGGTGAGATCTCTGCAGGGGCCGATTCCATGAGAATGATGCTCGACTGACGGATCACACGGACCGCGCCACGGGTGATCATGAGCGCAATGGCGATGGAGATCAGCGGATCGATGAGCTCCCAGCCCGTGAGTTCGATCACGACTGCGGCGATGATCACACCTAGGCTCGACAATAGGTCTGTGATGACGTGCAGATAGGCGCTGCGCGTTGTGATATGCTCGGAACGGTGCAGGTAGAAGGCACTGATGGCATTGGCAATAAATCCAACGATGGCCACGTAGAGCATGAGGTTGGAGTCGACATGACTGTGACCATCCCCCATCATGCGACGCGCGGCTTCGATGACGATATAGATGCAGATACCAATGAGCAAAAAGCCATTGGTGAGGGCAGCAAGGATCTCAATACGCCGCAGACCAAACGTATAGCGTGCGTCGTGCTCGCCCCGTGCCTTGGCGGCAAAGCGCAGACCGAAGAAGGCAATGAGCAACGATGCAAGGTCGACCAGTACGTGTCCCGCATCCGAAAGCAGCGCGAGGCTACCCGAGAGAAAGCCCCCGACAACCTGCGCAATGAAGACCACCGACGTAAGTGTTACGGCAATGCGAAGGGGGCGAATGTCCGAATGCTCATGAATATGGTCATGATTGTGGCCACGGTGCCCGTGATGGTGGTGATGACCATGATGGTGATGATCATGACCATGCTCATGATGATGGACCGACACTAGCGAACTCCAAGGGTCTTCGTGATCTGAGCAGCATAGAGTATGATGAACACGACCGGAGCGGCAAAGAGCATCGAATCGAAACGGTCAAACAGCCCGCCGTGACCGGGCAGAATCCCACTCGAATCCTTGACAACGGCATCACGCTTCAACAGTGATTCGGCTAGATCTCCGATTGGGCCGACAATACCGATCGCAATACCGCAGATGATCGCTGTGATCGGTGAAACTCCGGGCAGTAGCCACGAACTCATTCCCCAGAAGGCCAGCGTCGAGGATATCAATCCTCCAATGGCGCCCTCCCACGATTTCTTTGGACTCACACGTGGGAAGAGCTTGTGCTTACCGATGGAGAGGCCAACGAAATAGGCACCGGTGTCAGCAAGCCACACTGATACAAACAGCGTAAGTACCAGAGCAGCTCCTGTATCGCCCCATGCCCCCTGCAGATCTGTCCGGCCAACATTCCGTAGTACGATGAGCGGCGTCATACACAGACCGATATAGAGCACGCCGAATGCCGTCAGGGCCGTGTTAAGGATGGCATTCTCACGAGCGCGGAACAGCTCGAAAGACAGCGTAAGAATAGTGCCGATCATCATTAGCAGGCTGACCACTGCCGTCGCGCCAACAATGCCCCAGTCCCCTTCGCCGATCATATGCAGGCCAACTTCGAGCAAAAGGATCAACAGCCACACAAGGCCAACATTCTGATTAGGGCTGGCATGTTTTGATTCAGCCAGGTGATAGAACTCTCGCAGGGCCTGCAGGGCGATAAGCGTTATTGCGACGGTGAAGAACCAGCCGCCCAGATAGACAACACCGACAGCCAGCGGAATACCCACGGCGGCTACGGCGATGCGTTTTGTGAGGTTCGTCATAGTGCGAAGCTACGTAGTTTCGTGACCGATGAACGTGTATGACATAACAGACACCGACTCCCTCAACGTTTTGCTGACGGGAGATATTGATTTCGTGCTCGAGTTTGCGGGCATCATGAAGCGCAGCGGCGTGAGCTTTGCGATCCTGCCGTCGATCGAGGCCCGCGACAGTTACGAATACGAGATGGAGATGGAGTTCGAACTATCGGCTCTTGGCGGTCCGTCCGCTGAGGAGTATGGCGAGTTCGCCAGCCATGTGATCGACGACATTCGAGAGAACGTCAACACCTATTCCCACATCGTCGATCTATCGATCACCACGCACACGGATCATCGCGTTGCCGTCGAAGTTGCCGCCTCCGTCAATCCGAGGGCAACGGTCATGGCCAGCGTGCTCAATACCACGGCTACCGAGTTCGGGATGTTCACCAACACTGCTCAGCGCGTTGTGGGCGTCGGGCTGGCACCGAGTGTGATGTCCACGCTCACTACCATGGACATGTCAGCTGGACTCAATACAGATCCCCACCACGTCGAGCAGGCCAAGGAGCTTCTGCGCCGTCTCGGCTATAGCATCGAGGTCGTACAGGACCGTGTAGGCCTGGTACAAATGCGCGTACTTGCCATGCTCATCAACGAAGCAGCCTTTGCCGTTATGGAAGGTCTGGCAACACCGGAAGACATCGACAAAGCCATGATGCTGGGCGTAAATTACCCTAAGGGGCTTCTGGCTTGGGCTGATGAAATCGGCATCGGCATCGTTACGCTGATCCTTGACGGACTGCGCCGCGAATACGAGCAGGAGCGGTATCGTCCGTGCGTGTTGCTCAAGCAGATGATGCGCGCCGGTTGGGCCGGGAAGTCCACCGGACGGGGCTTCTACGTGTACGAGTCCTAGCACATGCGGCTGCACTTGTTTCTCGACTTCGACGGAACGATCAGTATTGGTGACGTGGGTGACAAGCTCGTCGGCACGTTCGGGTCGTTCGATCTGCTGCACGACGAACTCCTGTCCGGCGAATTTACCGTTGCCGAGTATTACCGCCGAGCCATTCGAAGCTTCACATCCGAGGCAACACCCGACGCCGTCGAGGTCTTTGCAAACAGCCAGCATCTTGATGCCGGCCTCGTCCCCTTGCTTGAGTGGAGTCGCGCCCATTCGATCCCCGCAACGGTGGTCAGCGATGGCTTCGACGTGTACATACGCCCCTTGCTCAAGCGGGAGCTTGGCGAGGTTGCCCTGCCCATCGTCAGCAACACGCTGTCCTATGAAGGGGGCTCGTGGACGCCGTCATTTCCGGGTGCCAGTGAATCCTGCACGTGTTTCTGCGCGTCCTGCAAACGCAATGTGATCCTATCGAAGATAGATGACGACGACGTCGTCATCTATGTCGGCGATGGTCTGTCGGACGTCTGTGCCGTCCGCTACGCCGACGTTGTCTTTGCCAAGGGCACACTGGCGGCATCGTGCACCGAAGAGGGTATTCCACACCATACGTATCGATCACTGACGGAGGTGCTCATCATCCTGCAGCGGCGCATGAAGGACAACGACTTCCCCCGCCGACGTCAGGCGCGTCTGGCACGGAAGCGAGCGTTCGAGTCGGAGTAGATTAAACCTTTGCGTCATCGACCGGGTCTTGCGCCCCGTTCACACATTGGAGAAACTCATGACCCGCCCCCTCATCATTGCCCTATCCTTGATCGCCCTTGCGCTGCCAGCTCATTCTCAGGACCAGCGCCCCAAGCGTCAAGAGGCTGTAAAGGAACTCCGCACAGATCTGCGCGCATGGTACATGAGCGACGTGCTACCAACCGTCAGCCGCCTGCACAGCGAGTACGACGCGTCGCTCACCCGAGAGGACCTAGCCACACTTACCCGCCTACGTGCCGAGGCTAAGCGCCTTCGCAACGACGTGCGCAAGGACATGCAGTCACTCAAAAGCGACTTCGAGCGCGGCGGACGCGCTGAACTTCGCAATCGCATCAAAGACCTGCGCGAAAAGCACCGCGATGAGTACAAGCGCATTGTCGATCAGGTAAAACCCATTGCCAAGCGTTCCCGCACCAAGCTGCGCGAGATCTTCGATGCCAACGAGGACAAGATCGAGCAATGGCGCGCCCAGGCCAAGAAGATCGTTGGCGACTGGAAAGACGAGCACGATGAACTGGACCTGAACGGCCGCAACAACTCGCGTTTCCCGATGCTCGGCGGTGACCCCCGCCGCTCGACCCTGCGGTTTATCCTATGGGATGGAACAACGCCAGAGTAGGGGCGAGTGACGAGTGACGAGTGACGAGTGACGAGTGACGAGTGACGAGTGACGAGTGACAAGTGACGAGTGACGAGTGACAAGTGACGAGTGACAAGTGACGAGTGACAAGTGACGAGTGACAAGTGACGAGTGACAAGTGACGAGTGACAAGTGACGAGTGACAAGTGACGAGTGACAAGTGACGATTGACGATTGACGAGTGACGAGTGACGAATGACGAGTGACAGTCCGTCATCCCTAGGCCGAAGCCCCGGGCGAAGCGAGGGGGCAGGCCGGGATCCATCTTAACGCATAACTGCCCGTTGCTGAAGCCATGGGACTGACGGGCAAGCCCCTTTCAATTCCAGCACAAAAAAATGTGTTATTGCTCTGTTTGCCCATGGCAGAAGCCATGGGCAGTTATGCAGCACAGCGTATCAAGTGTTGTTTGTACCTGTCACCTGTAACCTGTAGCAACCTACAACCTGTCACCATCAAGGGGCACCACACGATCCGCAATCGCAAGTAGCTCTGTGAGATCCGTCAGATGTGGTGAGTCAGGATCTAATCTTTGTATCCGCCCATTAACTGTTGCTACGATATGCGTGTGTGTTGCTCTCGCAACCTCGCGCGCATGGAGCGCCGCCCTGACACACGAGGCAGCAATGCGCTGGCGTTCGGTATCACCAGAGAGTAGATCGTTCTTCAGACCTTCTGCCACGTCCCCGCTTGACTGGTCTGGGTATGTCAGTTGATGCGTCATAGATGGTCCATTCATCGCTGATTTCCCGGTAAAGTTCGGGAAAGTTGTCTTGCCAACACCGTTTGGTCCAGCAATGATTTTGTAGGGGTGTTTCATACCCCCTTCGTACAACGAGACACAAAAGACGTGACGCTGTGTTCACGCCCCTCACTGCCCTTTCGCTTCGCTCTGGGTTTCAGTTCGGGCCTCCTCGGGATGACGCCCGCGGATCTACAATTCAATAGACGACCTTAAAGCTCTGCGCACCTCGTGCGCAGAGCTTTGTTGTTTGACCCTTGTGTGGAAGCGTACTGCGTCATCCCGAGGCCCCGAGCGAAGCGAGGGGGCCGAGGGACCTCCGGGAAAAAACTGGATTCCCGCTTTCGCGGGAATGACAACTGAACGACCGTCACCTGTCACCCGTCACCTGCAACCTGTCACCAGAGAATCTTCACCTGCTTCAGGCTCTTGAATGCCGAATCGCACGTGATGATGGCGCAATTCTCAGCGACCGCTTGTGCTGCAATGATCCGATCAAAGGGGTCGCGATTTGACCATTTGAGAACTGCCGCATCTGCGGCATGGTTGGCTTCGATTGGAAGGAGTGTAAAGCAATACACAGGAACATGCCGAAGCACTGACTCGACATGTTCAGGTCGGATTGGCGATTTCGGTTTCATAGCCTTCTGCCATAGCTCATAGATCGATGCTGCTGAGCACAGGACAATCGTCTCTCTTCGTTGGATTACCTCACGACTGGTCGCACTGAGTCTGTCCGGTTCGGCATCGTACCAGAGCAGAGCATGCGTGTCGAGCAGAATGCGCGTACTCATCCCTTTCGGCGTGGCCGGGCAAGTGGATCGGTCGTGCTTTCCTGATAGACATCAGGATTCGTGGCCGACAAGAGTTCGTGACCGGTATCGCCAGCTACTGATGTGGAAACTCCAAGCCCGATAGGGCGCTGTGAATCACTATCAGACACCGGCTCCAAGCGAACCGCGGGCACGCCGCGTCGCGCGATGATGACAGTTTCCCCGTGTAAGGCCATCTCAACAAGTTACGACAATGTGGTTTTTGCTCCGTGCATATTGATCACTATCATCTTCGTGCTCCGGAACAGAAAAACGTGACGCTATGCAAGTTAGCTACATGCCATCTTCTCTTAGCTATATCGCCACCTCACCGTCTTCTCGATCGAAACGATCACGAACGAGACCAGACCACAGGCAAGAATGTACATCCACGAGGCAAGGGGCAAAGGGGCCGTACGGAACACATCGTTGAAGAACGGGACGTATGTGAAGGCCAGCTGAAGCACGGCCATGAGAGCCGCACCGTAGATCACGGTCATATTGGACGTGATCGGATGTCTGGCCGGGCCCACAAGCGTGCGGCAGTTGAAGACGTAGAACATCTGAATGACCACAAAGACGGCAGCGGCAGCTGTCTGGGCTTCGACAAGGGTGCTTCCCGAACTGAGCTCCCAGAAGTAGATGCCGAAGCCGGATGAAAGCATCAACAGCACGACCAGTCCGGTTCGCATGAGAATGTCCCGCGAAAACAATGGGTCAGTCATGCGGCGTGGACGGCGCTCCATCACATCATGGGGCGTCGGCTCGAAGGCCAAGGGCAGTCCCAGGATCACCGCCGTGGTCATGTTGATCCAGAGGATGTGAATGGGCAGGATCGGCAAAGCAACGCCCAGGGTAACCGCCACAAGGATCACCAAGCCCTCGGCAGCATTGGTAGGAATGGTCCACACGATAAACTTCATGAGGTTCTCGAATACCGTCCGACCTTCCTCAACCGCGGCGACGATGGTGGTGAAGTTGTCGTCCGTCAGCACGATGTCCGACGCATCCTTCGCAACGTCCGTGCCCGTGCCCCCCATGGCAATGCCAACATTTGCTGTGCGAAGTGCCGGAGCATCGTTGACGCCATCACCGGTCATGGCAACCACATGCCCCCTTCGCTGAAGTGCATGAACAAGACGCAGCTTCTGCTCGGCTGTCACACGCGCAAAGACCGAATAGCGCTCGGCAGCATCTTCCAACTGCTCGTCACTGAGTTGTTCAAGATCGCGTCCAGTCTTGACGTATTCGCGGGGATGGCCGCTTACTTCGACGATGCCAAGATCACGAGCGATGGCCACGGCAGTGATGGCATGATCCCCCGTGATCATCTTCACGTCCACACCGGCGCGGTGACATTCGGCGATGGATGCGCGCACCTCGGCACGGGGCGGATCGACCATCCCCACAATACCCGTCAGTACAAAGCCACCCGACAGGACGTTGGCCGTGATCTCCTCAAGGCGTCCGTCCACGTCCTTCACGGCACAGGCCAGCACGCGCAAGCCCTCGGCACTCATGGTTTCGACGTGACCCGTGATGGACGGCATGTCAAGGGGCTCATGGGATCCAGACTGCGTGAGCATCATCGTGCATCGAGGCAAAAGCGCCTCCAAAGCCCCCTTCATGTAGATTCGCGAACCCGATGGTTGCGTGTGGTGAAGTGTGGCCATGAACTGCGCATCGCTCGAGAACGGCACAACGTCGGCCAAGGGCATGAGCTCCTGCTCGACGTCTCGATGAAGCGATGCCTTCATCCCGGCAACCACGAGGGCTGCTTCAGTGGGGTCTCCCAAGGCCTGCCAATAGCCATCAACTTGGCGGACCGATGCTGTGGAACACAGCACGCCAGCGCGCAGCGTCTCATGCAGTGCAACATCATGCCCCACATGCACGGGGGAAGATGCATCAGCGCTGCTTCGACGTAGGATGTCTCCCTCAGGTCGGTATCCCGTCCCCTGCACGATGTACTCGGCCGATGCCGTGGTGATGGCCACAACGGTCATCTGATTCTCGGTCAACGTGCCGGTCTTGTCACTGCAGATCACCGTTGTCGACCCGAGCGTTTCCACCACCGGAAGACTTCTAACGATGGCTCTGCGACGCGCCATGCGGTTGACGCCGATGGCCAGGATGATCGTGACCGCTGCGGGGAGTCCCTCGGGAATTGCCCCAACGGAAAGCGCAACGGCGGCCATGACCATTTCCACCGGAGGTTTGCCACGCATGACGCCCACGGCAAAGGTACCTGCGGCAAGCAGCAGGATCGCCACCAACAGCACATTACTGAATCGTGCGATCTGCTGCGTCAGCGGAGTCTGTAGCGAGGTGGCTTCATTGAGCAAGGTCGAGATCGTGCCGACTTCTGTGGACTTTCCCGTGGATACCACCAGCCCCATGCCCGTGCCGCGTGTGACCACTGTGGAAGCATAGGCCATGCTGGCACGATCGCCCAGAACGGCACCACCGTCAACCGGATGCGACTGTTTCTCCGACGGCACGCTTTCGCCCGTAAGCGCCGCCTCTGCAATGGCGAGGTCCTTTACCCACACGAGGCGCAGATCCGCCGGCACTCGATCGCCACTTTCAAGTACGACAAGGTCACCCGGTACGAGCTCCTCCATCGGCAGGCGCATGCGCACGCCCCCTCGCACGATCGTGGCAGTTCCCACAACGGAGTTGGCCAGACGCGCCAATGAAGAGATGGCCTTTCCCTCCTGCACGAATCCAAAAAGTGCGTTGAGTAGCACCACGCCAAAGATCACGGAAGTATCTGTGATGCCTCCGATTATGGCCGTGACGATTCCGGCGGCAATGAGAATGTAGACAAGGGGCGCATGGAACTGCCGCAGAAAGCGAAGCACCGGGTGTTCGGCTCGCCCCTTGGGTAAGACATTGCGTCCATGACGATGCAATCGCTCTGCGATCGAGGTCTCGT
>JBILLF010000002.1:0-91768 GCA_044376225.1 Patescibacteria group bacterium
TGACGTTGTCGAGCACCGCGCACTGAACCTTTCACACATCCACACATTCGTGCTGGATGAGGCCGACCGAATGCTGGACATGGGCTTCATGCCATCGATCCGTCAGATCGTCAAGCTGATCCCAACACAGCGTCAGACCCTCTTCTTCTCGGCAACCCTGCCACGTGAGATCCGGGACCTGGCCAACTCGCTGCTGACCAACCCAGTTCATGTTGCCGTGACGCCGGAAAACACCACGACGGAAATGGTGGATCAGCGGCTTTACTACGTTGAGCGGGACCGCAAGCGCGCCCTGCTGGCGCATCTGCTCAATGATGACCTCGAGGGCAGTGTTCTGGTGTTCACCCGTACAAAGCGCGGTGCCGACCGTGTGACCAAGGACCTGATGAAGGAGGGTCTCAAGGCAGCCTCCATCCACGGCGACAAGTCACAGACGGCCCGTCAGAAGGCACTTCAGGACTTCAAAACCGGCCGAACACGCGTCCTTGTGGCCACAGACATCGCCGCCCGCGGCATCGACATCGCTCAGCTACCGTATGTCGTGAACTTCGACGTGCCGGAAGCGGCCGAAACATACGTCCACCGAATTGGCCGCACAGGCCGTGCAGGACGTAGCGGCATTGCCGTTACGCTTGCCACGCCTGAAGATCGTGAATCCCTGCGCGACATCGAGAAGCTCATCAAGATGCGCATTCCAACGGTTCGCGACCATCCGTTTGAAGGGTAAGGGAGCCACAGGCCCCCTACCATGAGGCTCCGTATATTTGCCACCTACATTGGCATTTTTCGCAGAGAATGATGACGCTATCAGAAGATCAGAATCCACAGCAAGCACCGGCCCCACAGGGCGGTGATGACCAATCACGAGACGACCGTTCAGGACGTCGGCGCCGACGCGGTCGCCGCGGCGGTGGGTCACGTGAGGAAGGTCAGCCCCAGCGCTCGGAGAGCGAAGCATCTTCAGAATCCGGGCCGCAAGCTCCTCAAGAGCCACGTCAGCAGCCCCCACGACGCAATGTCTCAGGGGGCGCACCCGACAAACCAGTAGAATCCCAACCACCGGCCAGTGACGGACAGTCACCGGCCGGTGAGGCTGGAGAGCGCTCCGGACGCAACCGTCGCCGTAATCGCAATCGCGGTCGGGGTGAAGGGGGTGAGGCGGCAGGTGCCAACCAGCAACGACCGACCCAGCCCGCCGGGCCAGCCCCGTCTCCATCTCAAGAACGTCAGCGGCAGCAGCGTCCCGGAGGACAGGCTCAGGGGCAGCGTCCCGACCAGTCAAAAGGTGAAAAGAAGGAACGTCCACCTCGGGGTTCAGTGCTTAACCGCCGAAGCACCCGTGGCGAATACGTCGATGCTCCAAAGCAGCGTGAAGAAGCGCCGATCTACGTTCCGGTCAGTGCGGCCACCGTTGAGCAATACGTCAACGGGCACAAAGGCTGGCAGAAGGAAGTTCTGACATCACTGCGCGGTATCGTGCAGGGCGTGGCTCCGGATATCGAAGAGAGCATCATGTGGTCACAGCCGGTCTTCAGTGTAAACGGTCCGGTCTGTTTCTTCAAGGCCTACAAGGACTATGTGACCTTTGGGTTCTGGCGCGGCACTGAACTGAGCGACCCTGATGGATTGCTCTCCGGCGATCTGACAATGATGCGCACCATGACCCTGCGTTCGGCAAAGGATATCCGCCGAGATGTCTTTGAAGGCATGGTCAAGCAAGCCGTTCGCTTGAACCGCGAAAAGGGTGACCCGACGTTGAGCTGATCGTGTGCCCAAGGCACAAGATATCTACCGCAGTGCGCTCTCCAGTGCCGTGCGCGCATCGGTCTTGTCATCTCGATACTTGACGATCAGCGGCGTGCTGATCGACAGACCGTTCTGTTTGCCCCATTCGCCCTGCACCGTGCGTGCACCAGCTACCACCACTGCTCCCTCTGGTATGGCAAGGGGCTCATTGTCGCTGCTACGGAGAATGGTTTCGTTCACAAGGTCATAGACCGGCGTTGAGGCATTCAGAATAACACCGCTACCAAGAACGGCGCGTTGGCATACGCGGACGCCTTCATAGACGCCGCAGTTGCCCCCAACCATCACATCATCCTCGATGATCACCGGACGTGCCCCCGCCGGCTCGAGAACTCCGCCGATCTGCGCGGCAGCACTGACGTGGACGCGAGCACCGATCTGAGCGCAGGTGCCAACGAGTGCATGACTATCGATCATTGTACCGGCTCCGATCCAAGCGCCAATGTTGACGTACATCGGTGGCATGCAGATCACGCCCGGAGAGAGAAATGCACCAGTTCGCACAGATGAGCCGCCGGGCACAATGCGAACGTTGTCCTCAAGCAGGATGTGCTTGGTCGGTAGCGTGTGCTTGTCGAAGAACCGAAAGTTGTCATCGGTGGACATCTCCTGCATCGATCCCATTCGAAACAGCAGCAGAATACCATGCTTGACCCATGCGTTCACTGTCCACCCGCCGCTGCCGTCCGGCTCGGCCGCACGGATCAGACCGTGGTTGAGATTCTTCACGATCTCGTCACAGACATCACCGATCATCGGGTCATACTTGAGCTCTGACGGGTCAAGCGCAAACAGGCGTTCGATTTCTTGGCGTAGGTTCATCGTTTGCGGCTTTGGCTGGTGGTGAAGGCAAGATTCAAAAGCTTGTAGACAAGTCGGGCCGCCGTCAGGTCGGGATGATTTACACCCTTGACCGGAGCTAGCTCAACAACGTCAAAGCCAACAATACGGCGTCCGCTGGCGACCACTGCACGGATCACGTCGATGGTCTCGCTGTAAAGCAATCCGTCCGGCTCCGGTGTACCGGTCGAAGGCATGATGGCAGGATCGAACGCATCGACATCAAACGTGATGTAGACATCCTTCGCAAGCGTATCAACGACGCTCTTCTGCCAGTTCGCGCCATGCAGTCCTCGGCGTATTGCAGACGCGTAGAAGGTGTTGATCTTCTTTTCCCGGATGAACTGCGCCTCCTCGATGCACTGTGCACGTATCCCTACCTGCGTGATGCGCTTTGTCGGGAAAAACTCGGCAACACGGGCCATGAACGACGCGTGCGACCACGGCGAGCCCTGATACTCCTGCCGCAGGTCCGAGTGCGCATCGAAATGCAGGACGCTCATCTTTGGATATGCGCGGTAATGCGCCGCGATCGGGGCCGTCGAAATGGTATGCTCGCCCCCTAACGTCACCACGAACTTGTCCATCTCAAGAAGTGCTGATACCTGCTCCTCGATCAGATCCAGCGCAGCACGGTCAACGGTCTTGCCGAACTTAACTGGCGCAAGAGTAGCGATACCGGTATCGAAGCACAGCTCGCGGTCCGTCTCATCATCATAGAACTCGACGTACGCGCTTGCTTTGAGAATAGCTTTGGGTCCAAACTTGGCTCCACCGCCATAACTAACGGTGTGCTCATATGGGGCCGAAACGATAGCGATCTTCGCCGACTCGAGTGATGAATGTTCCGGCTCTATCGCCAGGAAGTTCTTGCTTGATCCAAGCACATGCATGCTGCGTCCTCGGTGAAATGAGGCCGCAATTTAGGGGGCTTCTCCGACAATGAGGGACGTATATTCGCCCATGTCTTCGCTCGCCCGACAGCGTCTCGGCTGGTACTTCTACGACTTTGCCAATAGTGCATTTACGACGTCCGTCGTCACGGTGTTCTTTGGTCCGTATCTGACCTCGGTTGCCGAGCATGCCGCGGTAAATGGACAACTTCATGTCTTCGGTCTGGCCTTGCATCCAGGTTCGTGGTTTTCTTTCTGTGTATCGGCATCAGTGATGATGCAGCTGTTGCTGCTTCCAATCATCGGTGCAATTGCCGACGCATCTCATCGTAAACGGCAACTGCTCGCGGCAACGGCCTTCATTGGTGCTGGGGCAACGAGTGCACTATCTGTCGTGCAGCATGATGCGACTTCCTACCTCATCGGTGCTGTACTGTTCATTATTGCCAACGCAAGCTTTGGCGCAAGTATTGTTGTTGCCAACAGTTTTCTCAATGACCTTGCTACGGCCAATGAGCGCGATACAGTTTCATCACGGGGTTGGGCTTTCGGCTACCTAGGCGGTGGATTAGCGCTGCTCTTGCACCTGCTGTGGTTTAAGTCCGCTTCGACCGGCGATGAGAAGTCGTGGACCATCCGTATGATCCTTGCCAGCACTGGTCTTTGGTGGGCAGTGTTTACGATCATTCCGCTTGTTCTTCTCGCAGGAGTTCGCCGAACGGTAAGCAAGATCCGCGTTGGGGCAGCCGTTATGCAGCTGCGAGATACACTTCGACACGTCAAGCAACATCCACAAGCAGCGCGCTTTCTCGTGGCGTATGTCCTCTACAATGAGGCCATCCAAACTGTCATTTCCATGGCCAGCGTCTATGGAAGCCAGGAACTTGGACTTGGACTTGACGTTCTCACGCAGGCTATTCTTCTCGTGCAGTTTGTTGCCATCGCCGGCTCACTTCTCTTTGAGCGTATGGCCTCTCGCGTCGGAACATTGCGCGCCATCACGATCAGCCTTCTCGGGTGGGCGGCTGCACTGATGTTCGCCTACGTAATGCCGGCCTCAGGTTCGTGGTTCTATGTTTTGGCAGTCGTGATCGCGATTGTCCTAGGGGGCTCGCAAGCCCTGAGTCGGTCGATGTTTTCGCGCCTGATTCCCCATGGACGCGAGGCCGAGTACTTTTCGCTGTATGAGATCAGCGATAAAGGTACCGCATGGTTCGGCCCCCTAACCTTTGGAGTGGTGCTCTCTCTGTCGAACAGCTACCGCTATGCGCTGCTGTCACTTTTCATCTTCCTCTTGATCGGAATGCTTCTGTTGCGTCGCGTTCAAGAGCAGCCAGCGGAGTAAGCCATGTCGGTGCTAGTTCTCTTGCTGTTTCTTGGACCTATCCTTCAGCCGTCTTCCCTGCCGACGCATACGGGCGTGTACAAAGGAACCGCACGTAATGCAGCCGAAACACTTCAATTGGGAAACGCGGATGCTGTTAACAGTGTGTTTCAGCTCACTGTCATTGGTGATTCGCTCTTATTGCAAGCCATTACTCGCAGTGGCACGCAGATCCACATCGGCACATGGCCAATGTCTCGCGTGACGGCGACACCTACTGAGCTTTCAACGAAGGGCTTGCCCAAAGGCCCCTTGCACCTTCGTCGTGATCTTCAATGGACACTCTCGGGTGGCATTCGTGTAACGGCCACTGTTACAACGCGCAACCCATCGCAGAAGTCCGATGACTTCTTCGGTGGCGGCGCGGTCAATCTGACGTTGATGAAGGTGCGGTAAGGTCAGTGACCAACGACACCGAACCTCAAACCTAGTCCATGATCTTGCGCAGGAACGCAGGCTGTCCGCCGGCAGCCGCGCGGCGCATCTGGTGCTGACCAGAGACGTCGGACGGCGTGATCGGAACAGAGCCTGATGCAGGCGGTTCCATCCGAGGTGAACCCGTTTGCTGGCGATGTTGCTGCTCCTGTTCGCGCTCGCGCTGACGGCGCAGGTACGTGGGAACATTTACATCATTCACGTCAACATCCGCTGGCGGGGCCGACGTTGTAACCGGACTGGTGGCAGGCGCTTGTACTTCATCGACAACATCACGATCTGGCTGAGGACGGATGATCTCGATGGTAGGTCCAGGAGACGATGTTGAAACCGTTGTGGTGACAACCTTTCGTTCTTCATGACGACGGAAACCTGTGGCAACCACTGTGATTGACATTTCGTCTTCCATCCGTTCATCTATCACGACACCGTGGATGAGGTTCACATCGTCACCAGCAGCTTGTTCGATCGCTGCAACGGCCTCGCTTACCTCGAACATCGTCATACTCGGACCGCCAGTGACATTGACCAGTAGTCCCTGAGCTCCATAGATCGACATCCCCTCGAGGATCGGCGAGTTCAGGGCATTCTGGGCAGCCTCAATGGCACGATGCTCACCGCTGGCACGGCCGATACCCATCAGCGCGTCACCCATTCCCGACATCACTGTACGGACGTCGGCAAAGTCAACGTTCATATATCCGACACCCGAGATGATATCGGCGATTCCCTTGGTCGCGTTGTAAAGGACCGTATCGACCATCATCAGAGCATCAGCAAACGTGACGTTCTTATCAACGACGGCAAGCAGTCGCTCATTCGGAATCACGATCAGCGCATCGACGTGTTCACGCAGGTCTTTGATGCCGTTTTCAGCTACCAGCATTCTACGCTTGGACTCATATCCGAAGGGCTTCGTCACAATGCCGACGACCAGAGCGCCAAGTTCGCGGCCGACGCGGGCGATCACCGGAGCTGCCCCCGTGCCTGTGCCGCCACCCATACCTGCCGTGACGAACACCATGTCACTGCCAGCCAAGGCATCACGCACGTCGTCGATGCTCTCTTCGACCGCCATGCGTCCCCTGTTAGGATCAGCTCCGGCTCCGAGGCCGCGCGTAACGTCCTTGCCGAGCTGAAGCTTGATACCTGCGGGATTAGTCATCAGGGCCTGCCGGTCGGTATTCGCTGCGATGAACTCAACAGCATCCAGGCCACGTGTAATCATAGTGCGGACAGCATTGCCGCCGCCGCCACCAACGCCAACAACGCGAATACGTGCGTCTGACGTCAGATCAGAAATGTCTAACTCAATTGCCATCATTCCCCCCGGAAATCAGTCTTGTTGCGTGAAGATAACTGGTTAGAAATTTTCAAACCAGTCCTTAAGCCGTTGAGCCATGCCTTTTTTATGAACATGTACCTCCGGTGGATTTGAACTGGGGGCTTGAACCTTAGGTTCAGATGGCTGTGGAACATCAAATGAATCCGTCAAAAACTCGTGATGATGCTTGACGCTGTAAAGCGCCAGGCCAATTGCTGTAGCATGTGATGCCGTTGTGACTTCGCGGGCAAAGCCATCGTTGGTGTAGCCCCGTGGAAGACCCTTACTGACGGGCAATCGAAACGTACGCTGTGCTAGCATCTCTGAGCCGTAAAGCTCTGTGCAACCACCGGTGAGCACGACACCTGCCGCAAGTTGATGAGACAGTCCAGATTCATGAATGCGGGCCAACACGAAGTCAAAGATCTCCTCCATCCTCGGTTCGATAACCTGACACAGGATCGACTTTGAAAGCTCAGTCGGAGTGCGACCGGCTACACCCGGAATCTGGAAATGCTCGTCACGCAGAATGCTTTCGCTGATGGCATGGCCGAACGAGACCTTGATCGACTCAGCATCGGTGTTTCGCACGCCAAGTACCGCAACGATGTCGTCCGTAACGCGCTGACCAGCTATGCCGATCACAGTCACGTAGCGAAGGACATTATCCTTGTAAACAGCCATGTCCGTCGTTCCGCCACCGACATCCACCAGAGCAACACCCACTTCGCGTTCGGCTTCGTCGAGCACTGCGTAGGAGCTGGCGATCGATTGCAGAACGACCGCATCGACATGAAGACCGGCGCGCTCGGCGCATTTATACACGTTGTCGATAGCTGAGGCACTGCCCGTGATGACAAGGGCGTTTGCCTCGAGTCGACGGCCACTCATTCCCAAGGGGTCGGAAATCCCGTCTTGTCCGTCGATGATATAGTCCTGAGGGATCACGTGTAGGATACGCCGATCGGGCGTTACGTGCACCTGGGCGAGCTCATCATGGAGTCGCTTGACGTCATCCTCGGCAATCTCAGATGTTCGGGTTGTTACAATTCCACGCGTGGTAAAGGTACTGATGTGCTCACCACTAACGCCGATCACAACTGGACCGAGTTTGTACCCACTGGTCTGCTCTGCCCTGTCAACGGCCGCCCGGATGGCATCAGCTGTCTTATTGATGTTGCTGACAACTCCCCGCTTGAGGCCGTCGCATTCAGCCCGACCGGCACCGATGACATCAATGGCACCGGTGGCGGAGTCATGAGACATGACGACAATGCTGACCTTCGTTGTACCAATGTCCAATCCGGCATGAATCGTTTGTTTACTCATGCAGCAGCCCCCTGAGTCGTTGTCTGCACAGCATCCTTGCGGTATCGGAGTACGATCTGATGCCGCCAGCGAAGATCTACCTCTTCGACTGTGGCAAGGCGAAGGCTACGCGTGGCATCCTTCCAGAAAACATTCATGTCGGCCAGCGCTTCCACCGTCCGCTCGGGATGTAGTCGTCCTAAGCGCCACACCGCTTCATCCGTGATGACATCGACGGACCGCGTGCGCGGATCCAGGCGTACCTCGGAGATCGCCTGATACAGCCGTGGATCAAGAACCCGGGCCGCTCGATTTAGAACCTGGACCATGGCTGTGACCTGCTCACCTGAGAGCGTCGAACCAGAGACTCCCACCAACAACGGGACATTGTGCGCCGTGCGCTCCTGGGCCATAGGTAGCACTGTCCCAAGCTCATCGACGTACCGAAGCTCTCCCTCAGGCTGCACAACATGGGCCACCGGAAGGCGCTCGCGAACATCAATGCAGATATCTCGAACTCCCGTGAAGTACACGGAAGCCGAACGAACATAGGGGATGTGCTCGACGCTCTGGCGCACAGCAGCCAGCGTTATGGTCTTGGTCTTTTGGTAAAGAATCGTGTCAACAGCATTCTGTACGGCGATCCTGCTCAGCCCCGTTGCTCCAATCACATGGATGCCGGCGATTCGCTGCCGTTCCTTCCATTGGGAGGCCATGAACGACAGAAACACCAGCGCGAGAAGAGAGACCATAAGGCCAGAACTCTTCCGTTCGGCCTTCGGCATCGGATCCGCCTCTTTCTTGCGCTTTGCCACCAAAATCCTCAATGGTGTGAAGAACTTTGCTCAGTTATTCACAGCTGTTGATAATCTGCAAAAATGATCTATCAGGACCCCCAAATGCCGACATCAAACTTTGCATATCCTGCCATAATGGCAATGGGTTACCGATGCAGCAAATGTATGTGGAAGACTGAACCCATGCAAGAGGAAAGCATGCGTCATTTGTAAGTTTTTCACACAGGTTATCCACAGATTGTGGATTGCGTGGATAACGGCGATCAGCTCAGAGCGCGGGTACGGCCGCCATCAACAAGAATGCTGGTGCCTGTGATGTAGCCGGCAGCTTCGGATGCGAGAAATGCCACCACATTGGCGATCTCGGATGGTCTGGCAAAGCGTCCGAGAGGAATCTCCGAGGTCATCGAGGCAGCGGTCTCAGCATTGCTGCGTCCTGTCCTGGCCGACGTACGCTCGATAATGGCCTCCAGACGCTCGGTCTGCGTCGCGCCGGGCAAGACATTGTTTACGGTGATGCCCAACGGCCCGAGTTCCGTTGCCAGAGTCTTCGTCCAGCTTGCCATGGCGCCTCGAATTGTGTTGCTTACGCCAAGACCCTCGATGGGTTGTTTCACCGATGTGGATACGATGTTGATAATGCGACCATAGGCAGCTTGCTGCATGAGCGGAGCAACTACTGACATTAGCCGATGCGCTACAACAATATGATTTTCAAAGGCTTGCGTAAGATCCGAAACGGCAGCCCCTCGCAGGGGTCCAGCTGCCGGACCCGCGGTATTGTTGACGAGGATGTGGATGGGGCCAACAATATCCACTACGTTATGCACACCGGTGATGTACTCGATTTCGCTGCCCAAATCCACAGCCAGCGCATGATGCTCAGCCCCTGTTGGACGCGGAAGATCTGCAACGAGCTCTCGGAGCACATCAGCACTTCTGGCAAGAGCCACGACAGTGGCGCCATTGAGCGCAAGTTCCTGAGCGCTGGCCCGTCCAATACCCTTGGATGCGCCGCAAACGAGGGCTACACGCCCGGTCAGATCGAGATTCATGTGTTGGACTCCGCTTTGTACCTTTGTTGGTTGCAAAACTACCAACTCCGGGAGGACACATCATGGCCATTAGAGAGCCATTTCCACTGAAGGCATGGATCGACGAGCATCGGCATCTGCTAAAGCCGCCGGTGGGGAATGCCAAAGTCTACGAGGACACGGAGTTTATCGTGATGATCGTAGGCGGACCGAACGCCCGCAAGGATTACCACTACAACGAAGGCGAAGAGCTGTTCTATCAGCTCGAGGGCGATATCACGGTCAAGATCATCGACGACGGCGTACCGCGGGACATGAACATCAAGGAGGGCGATATGTTCCTTCTACCACCGCGTACGCCCCATTCACCACAGCGTCCTGCCAATACCGTCGGTCTGGTCATCGAGCGCAAACGCGACTCGGCCGAGCTTGACGCCTTTATGTGGTTCTGTGAATCCTGTGGCACAAAGCTCTATGAAGAGTTTCTGCCGCTGACCGACATCGTCACGCAGCTACCGCCGATCTTCGAACGGTTTTGGACCAACATCGAACACCGCACTTGCTCAAAATGCGGCAGCGTCCTAGAGCCCCCTGTGAAGAAATGATGCGCACGCTGAAGATCGATTCACACGCGCACATTCTCCCAGAACGATGGCCCTCACTCAAGGAGCGCTACGGATACGGTGGTTTTATCCATCTGGACCACTATGCGCCGGGTAAGGCACGCATGATGCGTGATGACGGTGTGTTCTTCAGAGATATCGACGAGAACTGCTGGAACCCACTGGCCATCCTTGCCGACATGGACCGGCATAACGTTGATGCGATGGTGCTCTGCACGGTGCCCGTGCTCTTTTCGTATTGGGCCAAGGACGCGGACACACTTGATTGGTGCCGCTTTCTCAATGATCACCTTGCGGGAGTCGTGGCTGATCATCCACGGCGGTTCATTGGGCTTGGCACGCTGCCGATGCAGAACGTTGATATGGCCATTGAGGAACTACGACGCTGCGTTGGTGAGCTCGGCTTTCGAGGCGTAGAGATCGGGACAAACATTAACGGCATGAATCTCGATGATCGCTCGCTCGACCCTTTCTGGTCTGAAGCTGAGCGCCTTGGAGCCGGCATCTTCGTTCATCCATGGGAGATGATGGGTTCCGACCGCACATCGCGGTACTTCCAACAGTGGCTCGTGGGCATGCCAGCCGAGACCACCCTCTCGATGACGTCAATGATCTTCGGGGGTGTGTTTGACCGATTCCCTAACCTCAAGGTCATGTTCTCCCACGCAGGGGGCTCATTCCCGTTCACATTGGGCCGGATATCGCATGGCTATCACGCCAGGCCAGACCTATGCGCGATAAACGGAGTGCAAGATCCAGCAACGTACGTGGGTCAATTCTGGGTCGATTCGATCACGCACAATGCCGATGCGCTGAGGTATTTGATCAGTCTTGTCGGAGAGAACATGATCGCCTACGGCACGGATTACCCGTTCCCGCTTGGCGACCTTGAGCATGGCAAGTTCATCGAAGACATGACCGATCTGTCCTATGCGACCAAGCAGCAGATCTTTGCTACATCCCTTTTGCAATTTCTTGATCTGCCGGCGGCGCAGTTTCAGCAACCCGGACAACCTGATGACGTCGAGATTGAGTGACGTGGCAACATTTTCGTAAATTCGTCCGGCTCACGCCGACGGAGGGCTCGCATAATGGTATTGCAGCTGTCTTGAAAACAGCCGGGAGAGATCCTGTGGGGGTTCGAGTCCCTCGCCCTCCGCTCCGTCCTTTTTGACTCGATGGATACACACATTGCCCCGCGTTCGGGCATCCGGGAGTTTGACCATGCGCAACCTGGCACTTTCCGCTCTCGCCGCATCGGCTCTTCTGATTACCTCGTGCAGCGACGAACCAACAGCACCAACAGCTGTGGGCTCCTACGTTCGTGGATCTGGCGCGTATGTGATCCACAGCAATGTTGATGTGGCTATTGACGCAGCAACAAACAAGACGACAGAGACTCCTGCGGCCGACGATAGCACAGTCGTTGCCCAACGCACCAGCACTGGCGGCGTCGAGAAGTCAACGGCATACGTGTTCGAAAGCGGTGTGGTTGCCGACACGGTTGTAATGATGCAGAACGGCAACGTCGTAATGCAAGATTTTGCCATCCGCTACGACCTAGTGAGTTTCGTGCTCGACCTTGGTCGCAAGCAGGTCATGATCGCAGATTTTGGTAAGTCCTCATGGACGGCACTCAAGGACACCATCGCCCCATTCGACTTTACGCCGCTGCCGGGTGTGAAGCTCTCCGGCAGTCTAAATTTCATCGGCAAGCAGCTTGCCGATGAAACCGTGACGATCAACAACGTCACGCTGCAGACAAAGAAGGTTCAGCTTGATCTCAATGCCACGCTCTTCGCGAACCTCGGTGTTAGCAGCATTCCTGTTCCAATCAGCCTTGTACGTACGATTTGGTTTGCAGACGGAATCGGCATTGTCAAAACAGAGCAGAAGGCCGCAGTGATCAACCTGGGTCCTGCCGGAGCTCTGCTGGGCACCACCACGCAGGCCGTCCCTGGCTACGTGCAGACCGCTAAGCGTTGGTCAAACTGAGGTTGGTCTACCCCGGCGCGGCGTTCATCCCGATGGGTTGTTCCCAGCGCTACTAAGGGGCTGAGTCGGGCTCCCACAGCCAGATATCAAACCCGCCACGTCCGCCCGGACGGTTTGATGCAAAGGCGTACACCCCGTTACCCATCGTAATGGCATCAGTGTCGTCATAGGGCGAGTTGATTGCATCAAGGGGCTCGGGGTCACTCCAGCGACCATTGCGGAAAATGGACATGTAGATGTCAAATCCACCTTGTCCTCCCATACCATTTGAGGCAAAGAGGAGCGTGTCCGCTGCCACAAGAACGGGTGACACTTCATCGGCTGGCGAGTTCAGTGCTTCCCCCGCGTGCTGTGGGGCCGACCATGTGCCGTCTACGCGTCGCTCGAGCATCCAGATATCGAGACCACCTGCGCCCCCTTCCCTGTCGGAGACAAACAACAGACGACTCCGGTCGGGGGCGAGCGTCGGCTGTGCTGTATAGCTCTCATCAATGACCTCAGAAAGGGGCTCGCCGACGTCGAGTCCGACTGACGTACGAAGCACACGGACGATCGTGGCACGGCTCTGCCGTTCCCCAGATCGATACATGACACCGTATCCGTCCCCTGAGGCCACAACACTCACGTACCCTCGCGATTGACCAGGCCGGTTGAATGTTCCGTCAATTGGTTGCACGTCACCATGACTCGAACAACGCACCACATGAGCCAGGCCACCTGGCTCGGTCGTAAGAAGCAGGGCCTCTCCATCGACATCAACGCACGGTGCGTAGTCATCAGCCACCGAGTTGCAGTGCGGATGCAGCCATGGCTGACGTCCCACAACGGAATCCTGCGCCATCACCTGGATGCCGAAAATCGCAGCTGTGAGAAGTCCGGCCGCCACCATGTATCGATTTCGATTCATTTCACTAGACTCCACGCGTCTCAGGCGACCAGATCAACTTATGCATCTGCAGCTGAAAACGCACGTTGAGGTGATCCTCCAGAATCCACTCGACCAATCTCACAAACGGCAGCGCGTCAAACACGCACGACATCAGCACGGCGGCTACGCGATGCTCGAGATCGTACCGTCGCACAATGTCACGAGCAAACTCATAGTCAGCCCGTGAGGCGACGACGAACTTGACCTCGTCGTGAGGCCTCAGCTGCTCGAGGTTCTCTAGCCGATTGAGCGTAGACATCTTCGAGTCTGGACACTTAACATCCATGATGCAGATGACCCGGGGATCAAGCCCTGCGATATCTACATGACCGCCCGTCTCCACGGCTACCGTGTATCCCAGATCACATAGATCGGCCATGATCGGCAACACAGCAGGCTGTTCAAGGGGCTCACCCCCTGTGAATTCGATGAATGAGATTTCCGCCTTCTTCACCTCGGCCAGCAGGTCGTTGCCAGACATCATCCGCCCGTTTTCACGGTGATCCAGAGCATACGGTGTGTCACACCAGGAACACCTCAGGCGGCATCCCTGCAGCCGTATGAACAGACAGGGCATTCCGGCACGCGTGCCTTCACCCTGCACGGAAACAAAGATCTCGTTGATGTTGATCAGGTCAGTTGAAACGGGGCGTGTGGACATCGTCGCAAAACTACGCCACGGTGATCAAGCTGCCCGAATCGAACAGTCGGATTACCTGCTCACGCAGCGTCTGATGTTCCGGCATGCGCAGGTGCGGATCTGCATCGAGAAGGGCATGAGCATCGGCACGCGCCATGGCGATCACGGCAGCATCACCGATGAGATCCGCGAATCGGAACTCCGGCACGCCTGACTGGCGCGTGCCCATCACGTCACCTGGACCACGAAGCTGTAGGTCAACTTCTGCGACTCGAAATCCGTCAGTCGTCTGCTCCATGGTGCGCAGGCGTACCACGGAAGCCATAGACTCCTCGCTCGATGACGAGCGCGAAACCTGGTATCGGAAGTGGTCTTTTGTGGCCAGAAAACAGTAGGACTGCTCAGCACCCCTTCCCACGCGTCCGCGAAGCTGATGCAGCTGCGACAGACCGAATCGCTCGGCGTTTTCAATCAGCATCACCGAAGCATTTGGAACGTCGATTCCAACCTCAATGACCGTTGTTGATACAAGGACGTCGAACTCCCGACGCAGGAACGAGCGCATGATGTCTTCCTTCTCATTCCATAGCATCTGCCCGTGCAGAAGTCCGACGCGCAGATCGGGGAACACCTCATCACGCAGCCACTCATAGTGCTCCACGGCGCTCTTAGCCTGCACCTTCTCGCTCTTCTCCACAAGCGGATAGACGATGTAGGCCTGACGTCCGCTACGAACCTGTGTGCGAATAAACCCAAAGGTCTCGGCCAGCGCTGATTCGAAGACCACACGCGTGATGATCGGCTTACGATTGGCCGGCATCTGATCGATCACGGAAGAATCAAGATCTCCATACAGCGTCATGGCCAGAGTCCGCGGAATCGGTGTGGCCGACATGACCAGGATGTGTGGAGTTCGCAGCTGCTCGCCATGCGACTGCTGACCCATGCGACGCAGCTCCTTGCGCTGGGCTACCCCAAAGCGATGCTGCTCATCGATAACGATCAGGCCAAGCTTGTGATAGTCCACGTGGGCTTCGAACAGCGCATGCGTGCCAATGACGATCTGAGCCGTCCCAGAGCGAATCAGCTCAAGAGCATGACGTCTGGCCGCCGTTCGTTGCGCCCCCACCAACTGGGCCATCGTGACGTTACCAAGGGGCTCTAGGAGCTTCGACAAACTATGGTAATGCTGTTCGGCCAGGATCTCTGTTGGTGCCATCAGAATCGCTTGGTAGCCGTTATCAATGGCGTTCAGCATGCACAGTGCCGCCACGATCGTCTTGCCCGAACCGACGTCGCCTTGCAGCAGACGGTTCATCGGCGTGCCCGATGTCATGTCGGAGATGATCTCGCGGATCACGCGTTTCTGGGCCGATGTGAGCTCATACGGCAGAGACTCCATCACGGCACGTGCCCGTGCCGATTGCGCCTGCATTGGAAGTCCACGCTCTGGGCGTTTACGCGATGCGCGCCGAGCGGCCAGGTGCACTTCAAAGACGAACAGTTCCTCGTATTTCATCCGGTGGCGTGCGGCATTGACGGCGTCGATCGTCTCCGGTGCATGAAGTTGGCGAAGAGCCTGATGCTGCGGCATGAGTCCGTGGCGCTGTCGCAGTGATTCCGGCACGGGATCAGTGATCTCGGCAAGCCCCTTATCAAGGGCATGTTCGACGATCGAGCGAAGAATCCGCATGGTGATTCCCGCTGTCTTCATGCCCTGGGTCATCCGGTATCGCGGAAGGATGCTGCCGGCGCGATACTGGTCGATCTCCTCGGGATCGACCACTTCCATCTCCGGGTGATGCATGCACAGGTCACCCCACTTCGGGTCATACTGCGGCACACCATGGACGACGTAGGTCGATCCCGCCTTGAGGAACCGCTCGTAATAAGCAAGGCCACTCCAGAAGATGAGTCGCATGGATACTGCAGAATCATCCTGTAGCGTTACGGAGAGCATTGAACGCCCCTTGCCAACGGTGGACTTGCGGACGCTGGTCACCGAAGCCACAAGTGTGACCTGACCAGTAACCTTGATCGCCGCGGCGGCATCAGCACCGAACATGTCTGAACTACGGTAGCGGTTGAGCATCTGAGCGATGCTCTCTGCTGCCTTTCGGTCCACATACGACCGAGGTACATTGTAGATGACATCGGCAAAACTGACGATGCCCTCCGAGGCCAGTGCTTCGGCTCGACGCGGTCCGACGCCCTTGACGTACTGCAGGGGCAGGATCACTGGTGACCGTTCATCGGCAATCATTAGCGAGCTGTCCCCTATCGGGCTGTTCCATCAACAATGGTCATCCAATCATGTTCGTCGTTAGCGCGACCATAGCGGATATCGTTGAGACGCGACTTCAGGGAATACATCCGACAATCTGGGCTCACGGGTAAATGATGTTCCGTTCCGTCGATCGAGATCATGGTGATCGGTGCGACCGAGGCCGCCGTACCAACGCCAAAAACCTCGGTAATGGACCCTGATGAGATACCATCGGAGAGTTCATCCACCGAGACCGGCCGTTCAACGACCTCAATACCGAGATCGCGGGCGATCTGCAGCACACTCTCGCGCGTCACGCCCTTGAGAATGGTATCACCAGTAGGTGGGGTTACCAGCACACCGTCGATGAAGAACATGATGTTCATCGTCCCTGACTCCTCGATGAACGCATGGTCACGTGCATCGGTCCAGATCACCTGATCAAAACCGGCATCCTGAGCAAGCTTCGTTGGGTACATTGCCGCGGCATAGTTGCCGGCGCACTTAGCATACCCCGTTCCACCAGCTGCGGCACGCGTGTATTCACGTTCAACCTTTACACGAAGGGGGCGTTGGTACACTGGTTTGAAGGGTCCTCCAACAACCATAAATGCGAACTCATCAGCAGCCTTGATACCCATCCATTCTTCGGTTGCGATAACGAACGGTCGGATGTAGTAAGAGGCATCTGGACCCGGTGGAACCCACTCCCGATCCAGATCGACGAGGGTGTGGATTGCCTCGGCGAACAATTCAGGCGGTACCGAGGGCATCATCATCCTCTCGAGAGAAATGTTAAACCGCTCCAGATGGCGTGAGGTGCGGAACACACCCACCCGCCCGTCGTCCATTCGGTAGGCCTTCATGCCCTCGAAAACAATCTGCGCATAGTGCAGACCGAGAGCAAGGGGCGAGAACGGGATCGGCCGATATGCTTGTATTCGTGCCTTGCGCCACTCGCCATGGGAGTACTCGGCGATGAACATATGATCGCCAGGCACGTTGATGAGCTTCAGAGATGCTACGGCGGCTGAATCGAGCCGTGGCATAGACGTTCGGTCAATGGGGAGTGTCATGCGCGAATCTAGGGATTCCGCCTGTGTCAATGTTTGGGGGTTCATGATATCTTCGAGAGATATGGTGCAAAAACGTGACATCGTAACGGTCGAAACGGTTGCGGAAATGCAGTCGATCGCACGCGAGGCAAGAAATCAGGGACGCAGCGTAGGATGTGTTCCGACGATGGGCTACCTCCATGAGGGTCATGCCTCGCTGATCCGCTGTGCGTCGACCGAAAACGATCTCGTGGTCGTGTCCATCTTCGTCAACCCGACGCAGTTCGCACCCGGCGAAGACTTTGAGCGCTATCCACGCAGTTTTGAGCGTGACCTCGAAGTAGTTGCTCAAGCCGGCGGAACGCATGTCTTCGCCCCCTCGATCGAAGAGATGTACCCCGGTGGAGCGCGCTCCGACATCCACATTGACGGAGTAACCGAGGTGCTCGAAGGGGCCTCTCGCCCAACACACTTCGACGGCGTGGCCACGGTGGTCTCACGGCTCTTTGAAGCCATGCAACCCGACGTGGCATACTTCGGACAAAAGGACTACCAGCAGACGCTCGTTATCAGGCGTATGGTGCAGACTTCCGCTCTTGACGATGTGCGCCGAGTTCGTATCGAGGTGTTACCGACGGTGCGAGAGCCTGGTAATCTGGCCCGAAGCTCCCGTAACGTGTATCTCACAGCTGACCAGCGCGCCCAAGCGTCAATTCTTCATGATGCACTGCGACTTGGTGCCGACATGCTCGAAGGGGGCTTGCGAAACCTGGATGAGATTGAGGATTCCATGCGCCAGCGTCTCTCTACCGTGGCCGATCTCGTTGTTGACTATGTGGTAGCCGTCGATGCTAATACGCTCCGAGCGCCGATGGAGCTCACGACGGATACGACTATAGCCTTGCTCGTGGCAGCCCGGCTGGGGTCGACCCGGCTGATCGACAACATGCTGGTCACCCTCAAGTAGCGGCAAGGTCGATGCGGCAGAGCATCCACTCCTTCATGCACGTGGCACCGCGACGCTCATAGAAGTCACGCGCAAGCATGTTCCAGTCAAGCACCTGCCAGTCAACTCGTCCACATCCGCGCCGACGTGCTTCCTCAACGACATAGTCGAAGAGAAGCGATCCCGCGCCATGACGCCGGGCATCCTCAAGCACAAAAATGTCTTCGAGGTACATGGTAGGCAGAGCAAGGAACGACGAGTAGGTTTCCAGCAGTATCGCATAGCCAAGTGCTTGACCGCTATCATCCACTGCAAGCACGGCCTCAATACGCGGCAACGCGCCGCAGATGTCCTCGCAAAGACGCTCACGCGCTTCCTGCGTCGGTGGCTCGAGTTTCTCATATTCGGCCAGCATCACCACAAGAGCAATGAGATCGTTGAATCGCTCACGAGTAACTGGAACGATCTCCATGCGGCGCATCACAGAGCCTTGGTCAGGAATGCGATAAACGTCGAGGGATCCGAGCGGTACTGCGTCTGAAAGCCCGACTGGGCGATGTACTCACCAGCTGGCGTAAGCATCACATAGAGCGGATTAGCCACTGTGCCATAGGTCTTCAAGAGGTTCTGGTTGCTGATGTACGGCTCGGTCTTGCGGTCGGTGTAGAGCTGCACGAGAACAAACTTTTTGAACAGGTCAACAACCTCAGGCTTGGGGAATACTTCCTTTTCCATCAGTCGGCAGTTGACGCAGGCAAAGCCGGTGAAGTCGATAAAGATGGGCTTGTTTTCTGCCCGTGCAATGGCCTTGGCTTTCTGCAGATCGTTGTGCCAGGTAAGGCCGCCGTGGCCCGCAGAAGCGTCCTTCACAGGCTCTACCGCTGATGTTGAGGGCGCTGAGCTGCCATTCATCTCATCGAGGAGCTGGTGGTAGTTCTCCGGAGGCAGCAATGCTTCGAGATCTGCTGCAAGGGGCTTACCGAGCATCCCTCCCATGAACCACAGAGTGAGGGTGGCAAAGATGACCGCGAAAAAGGCCCGGAGTCCACCGACGCGTTCAACGGGCGTGTCCAATGTCATGCGGAACGTCCCCAGTAGATAGAGGACGATCAGCAGACACACGCCGGCCCATACCGCCAGAAAGACCTCGCGCGGAAGAAGTCCCAGACCGAAGATGAACTCGGCCGTGGAGAAGAACTTCACCGCAGCAGCGATCTCGAGGAAGCCCATTACCACCTTGAGGTTGTTCATCCAGCCCCCTGCCCTAGGCAGGCGCACCAGAAGTGACGGGAACATCGACAGTAGCACGAAAGGAATGGCAAAGGCCGTTGCAAATCCGAAGGTCCCGACGGCAGGATACAGGAAGTCGCCACCGGAGGCACTCAGCAGAAGGGTGCCAACAAAAGGCACCGTGCAGGTGAACGAGGTCAGCGAGAACGTAAGCCCCATGAGCAGGATCGAGATAGTGCCGTCACCCTGGGATTTCTTGTTCAGGGCGTTCATGACCGAGACGGGCATCTGGATCTCGAACGATCCAAAGAGATTGAAGGCCAGAACCATGAACAGCACACCAATTCCGAGGTTCATCCACGGATTGGCCGCCAGATCCTGCACAGCCGTACCGCCGAAGAGCACCGAGGCCAGGATCCCCACAGCCGTGAATGTCGATATGATGCCAATGCCGAAGAGTGCGCTGTCGCGCAGCCCGGAGCCGCGATGCTTATCATGACGTTTCGTAAAAAAGGACACCGTGATCGGGATCATCGGAAACACGCATGGCGTTAGCAGCGCGAGAAATCCAACGCCCATGGCATAGAGGAAGAAGCTCAGGATTCCCTTGCGCTTTTCGGTGGCGATCTCCGAATCTTCTTCGACGGCAGCAGACAGACCCTGCGCAGGCTGGGCGTTCGATGGGGCTGGCCTGACGACTTCATCCAAACCGCTGGAAGAAGTATCCTGAGCGCCAGCGTCAGAAGACGACCGCGTGATGACCAACGTTACGCTCTGTGGCATGTCTTCCGATGGCAGGCACGCAGAAGTATCACAGAGCTGCATTGTTAGTGTGATCGACGCCCTGTGTGAACCCACGGGCAGCGCCGACGATGCCCGAATTGGCACCGCGATCTCAACGTTCCCAGAAAGCTCTTCGACCGTTGTCTGCCAGGTCTTATCGAATGCCGAATGTGCCCCCTTTAGGATACGGGGCTTACCGGCCAGCTTGGCAATCTTCGGGGGGCCAACACTGATAACGCTGGCATCCGGGCCGAGTCCGTCGGGTCCTATGGCTGGTGTTAGACCGTAGCTGTGCCAATACTTGGCGATGCGACCGCGCAGAATCACCGTGGCGGAATCCCCGGCGGCAAGTGAACATGCCTCGGCAGACTGAAAGCGGATCTTATCCTTGGCTGTCGGCATCTGCGCCTTTAGCGCTGCGGAGGATGAACCCACCAGCGCAACGAGCACAAAGCTCAGCATGTGTAGTCGAAAGAATGACGTGGTCACGGCGATCCGATGGACGTGGCGGAAGGGCCAAAACTACGAAGCGGACTGGACTTCGTATTTTTCCGCGTTTGTTCACGACTGTTGCGCTTCATGGCCTCACCATCGACACTTGATGCTATTCTTTCGCTCTCGAAGCGAAAGGGCTTTGTCTATCAATCCTCGGAGATCTATGGTGGCCTGAACGGCTGCTGGGATTTCGGCCCCTTGGGCGTAGAGCTTCTGCGCAACATCAAGGATTCCTGGTGGAGGGCCATGACCTTCCGGCCCGACATCGTCGGCATCGACTCGTCGATTCTGATGCATCCGCGCGTTTGGGAAGCGTCGGGTCACGTTCAGCAGTTCTCTGACCCGATGATCGATAACAAGACGTCAAAATCACGTCATCGGGCCGACAACCTTATCGAGGACTACATCACGCGACTGCGTAGTAAGGGAAAGACCGAACAGGCAAATGCTGTGGAGGCTGCCTTCAATGCCTCGCAGACCAATGAAGACCTACATGCCATCATTGTCAACAATGCCATCCCGGATCCTGTGTCGGGAACGGCCGACTGGACCGAGGTGCGCAACTTCAATCTGATGTTCGAGACGCACGTTGGCCCCGTTGCCGATGCAGCGAACGTCGTCTATCTGCGACCAGAGACTGCACAGGGCATCTTCGTCAACTTCAAGAACGTGATGGAATCGGCGCGAATGAAGCCGCCATTTGGTATCGCTCAGATCGGCAAGAGCTTTCGCAACGAGATCAATACCAAGAACTTCCTCTTCCGCACCCGCGAATTCGAACAGATGGAGATGCAGTTCTTCGTCCGCCCGGGCTCGGAAAACGAATGGTACGACTACTGGCGCACGGCACGCTGGAACTGGTTTGTTGATACGCTCGGCATCAATGCTGAGCGCTTGCACCGCAAGCCCCATGAGAAGCTAGCACACTATGCGGCTGCAGCAGAGGACATTGAGTACCTGTTCCCATTTGGATGGGGCGAGGTAGAGGGCATTCACTCACGAACTGATTTTGACCTGGGTCGGCATCAGGAGTTTTCCGGCAAAAAGCTCGAATACGTTGACACGGCCACAAAGGACCGGTTCGTTCCGTACGTGATCGAGACAGCCGTAGGTGCTACCCGCACCTTTATGGCAGTTCTGTGCGATGCCTACACCGAAGAAGAAGTGGCCACCGCCGATGGTGGGTCCGAAACGCGAGTTGTCCTCAAGCTCAAGCCATCGCTGGCCCCTGTCACAGCAGCCGTTCTGCCGCTCGTGAATAAAGATGGCATGCCTGAGGCGGCCGAAAAGATCGTTGCAGACCTTCAGCGCAACCACCGAGTCGATTACGACACCTCGGGTGCCATCGGACGTCGATATCGGCGTCAGGATGAGGTAGGAACGCCATTCTGCATCACCGTGGACGGGCAGACCATCGAGGACGGAACCGTTACGCTCCGTGAGCGCGACAGTATGCAGCAGGTACGCCTAAGCGCCGATGAAATCTCAGCCGAGATTGCCCGTCGTCTGCTGGCATGATCCGTCCCCTTCTCTTCATTGCAGTCGGCCTGGCTTTCAGTGGGCCGCTCCAAGCGCGGGTCGACGATGACTCCACCTACATCCGTCTTGCACGGGCCATCGAGACTTTCGGCGCCGTGTTCCGTGAGGTCAACTCCCGCTACGTCGATGAGATCGACCCGAAGGAACTGGTCGATGTTGGTGTGGGGGCGATGCTCGAGTACCTCGATCCTTACAGCGAATACTTTGAGGAGGAGGAGACTGACGAAGTTGAATCGATAACAACCGGATCCTACGTCGGATTCGGCATCACCGTTGCCAGCATTGACAGTGTATTGACGATTACCGACGTGCGAGAAGGTGGCCCGGCAAAAGCTGCTGGTATTCGTATCGGGGATCACCTACTGTCGATCGACAGTACCCGAACTGACACACTGCTTTCGCGCGAGCTACGCCCTTACACGCGGGGGCCCGCGGGATCAAGTGCCCGACTGCGCCTTCTGCGTGAGGGCCTGTCAGACACGCTCGATCTGGTGCTGCAGCGCTCCGAGTTAGACCTGACGTCCGTAGGCATCAAAGAAGTTCTTGCCGGGGATATTGCCTACGTTAACCTCGTACGGTTTTCGCGTAAATCGTCTGCCGAACTCCGGGCGGCACTTGCCGACCTCCGCTCACGTTCGGCGTTCAAGGGGCTTATCCTTGACCTCCGTGACAATCCAGGAGGACTACTTGAAGCAGCCATCGATGTCGTGGAACTCTTCGTGCCTCAGGGCAGTCGCATTGTATCCACCCGTGGGCGCGACGACGAGGACGTTGTCGAGTACACCTCGCAGAACGAGCCCCTTGAACCGACAACGCCGCTCGTCGTCCTGATCAACGACCAGTCGGCCAGTGCCAGCGAGATCGTTGCGGGGGCTCTGCAGGACCTGGATCGCGCCGTCATCATCGGTTCTCGGTCATTTGGCAAGGGGCTCGTACAGTCGATCATACCGTTGAGTGAACAGTCCCTGCTCAAGCTCACCACAGCGCGTTACTACACTCCTTCCGGACGTTGCATCCAGCGGCTGAACTATCGCTCAGATTCGGCCCTTACCGACACGACGGTCTACACCACACTGGGTGGAAGACGTGTTTCGGCAACACACGGAATCGATCCCGATTCGACCGTCTCGGATTCCATGTTCACACAAACCATTCAGCATTTACTCTCGGGGAATCTGATTCAGCGATTCGCCACGAGGAGCGCCGCTTCACTCAAAGAGCTGCCGTCTGGATTTACCGCCGGACGTGACCAGTTTGACGGATTTCTTCGTTTTCTTGCTGAGCAGCCGGCTGACAAGCGCTCACCTTTGATCGCCGACCTGATGCGCACCATCGAGCGAGCCCGACGTGAACGCTGGCCCCAAACCTCTATTCTGACGCTGGAGACAGCGCGCAAGACTCTAGAGCGTGATCTCGAACAGGCCTTGCGCAGAGAGCAATCTCAGATCCTGATGCTCATCGATCTCGAAATGCGGACAAGATTCGGAACCGCAACCGAGCGAGATCGTCGACTGTTACCGGTCACCCCAACGGTGAAGGCGGCCCTTGATGTCCTGTCGTCGATACGCCACCGTCAATTCCTTACCGGCGAATTGCCGTCGAATCACTAATTTTGCACCCCTTGCGGAAATGCACGAAGGACGGCACTTCAACGTCCACGTGTGCGCTAATGCAAGCCCCCTACTCTTAACGTCACCCCCGGAACGTCGTCCATGAGGATTACCAAACAGTACACGAACCGCGAAAGCCAGTCACTCGATAAGTATCTCCAGGAGATCGGCCGCGTAGATCTTCTCACGGGTGACGATGAAATCGTGCTCGCTCAGACCATCCGCAAGGGTGGCTTTGAAGGAGCTCAGGCTCTTGAGCGGCTCGTAAAGGCCAACCTCCGCTTCGTGGTTTCGGTGGCGAAGCAGTATCAGAATCAGGGTCTGTCACTTGGTGACCTCATCAACGAAGGCAACCTTGGACTCATCAAGGCTGCCAAGCGTTTCGATGAAACACGGGGCTTCAAGTTCATCTCCTACGCCGTGTGGTGGATCCGCCAGAGCATCCTTCAGGCGCTGGCCGAGCAGTCACGTATCGTGCGCCTGCCGCTTAATCGCGTCGGCGCCCTAAATAAGATCGGCAAGAAGTTCTCCGAACTCGAACAGCAGTACGAGCGCGAACCAACGGCTGCCGAGCTGGCTGAGCAGTTGGAAATGTCGATCGCCGAGATCTCTGAAACGATCAAGATCAGCGGACGCCACCTCTCGGTGGATGCCCCATTTGTGCAGGGTGAAGACAACCGACTGCTTGACATTCTCCCAAATGATCAACAGCCGCCTCCAGACAGTGAGCTGATGCGCGAATCGCTTCGTGTTGAAGTGCAGCAGGTGCTTAACACCCTGAGTGAGCGTGAAGCCGAAGTGATCCGACTGTACTTCGGACTTGATGACCAGCAGGCACTGACGTTGGAAGAGATCGGCGAGAAGTTCAATCTCACTCGCGAACGCGTTCGTCAGATCAAGGAAAAGGCGATCCGACGCCTACGTCACGCCTCACGCAGCAAAGCACTACGCACCTATCTCGGCTAATGGGCTTGCCCAGCCGGCAAAGTGCGCGACGCGTCGAGTATGAGTACGTACGATGAATACCTCGGTGTGGTAACACGCTCGCACGGACTCGACGGCACCGTCGTTCTGAGCGATGTTGTGGCTCCCCCTTCACCACTGCGCCCAGGACAACACGTTGCGATCGGATTTTCTCGAGACTTTGCGACGCCCCATCGCGTGGTGGCGTTCAGTTGTACCGAGTTCCGGACCACTCTGCGTTTGGCAGACATAACATCTGCTGAGGCCACAGGCCCTCTGCTCGATCAGGCCGTGTATTTCTGCGCCAACGATCTTGGGATGGACTCGTCACTTCGATACCGGATCGGTGATGTTGAAGGATGTGCTGTCGTTGACGAGACCGGAGAGCACCTCGGCACAGTCACTGATGTCTGGCTGATGCCGGCCAATGATGTGTGGGTTGTGACAACGACCTCTGGTACAACGATCCCCCTACCGGTGATCGACGACGTGATCCTTTCGGTCGACCTGGCGCAACGATGTATAAAAGTTCGCCTTCTGCCAGGTCTTCGTGACATCGATGCTCTCACCTCTGAGCGCGACGATGACTGAGCCGAAGATCCGAATTGACATAGTCTGCGTTGTCCCGCAGATACTCGAGTCTGTGGTGTCCACATCGATCCTAGGCCGAGCGCGACAGCGGGGAATCGCCGAGATCGTCCTGCACAATCTGCATGACTATGCCACGGACACATTTCGGCATATTGACGACTCACCCTATGGCGGCGGTGCCGGCATGATCATCCAGTGCGAGCCGGTGTTTACCTGCATCGAAGCGTTGAAGGCACAGCGCGCCTATGATGAGGTGGTCTATCTGTGTCCTGACGGCGAGCAGCTTACACAGTCGATGTGTAACGACCTCTCTTTGAGCTCATCACTGATTCTGCTGTGTGGTCATTATAAGGGAATTGACCAGCGTATTCGAGACATCCTCGTCACTCGTGAGATCTCCGTGGGCGATTATGTGCTTACCGGCGGCGAGATCGCTGCAGCGGTCTTGACGGATGCCATCGTGCGGCTTGTCCCGGGTGTTGTAGGTGATGCGGAGAGCGTGCTTGAAGACTCCTTTATGCATGGCCTGCTGGACGCGCCACACTACACCAAGCCAGCAGACTTCCGCGGACATAGAGTCCCCGAGGCTCTTCTCTCCGGCAACCATGCTCGCATTCGGGAATGGCGAAACGAACAAGCCCTCGAGAAAACCCGTCTGCGACGTCCTGATCTTCTCCCGGGAATAGGAGATCACGAGTGAACATCGAGACAGTTGTTTCGATACCCAATCGTCACGGTGACATACTCAACACAACCGTGACGCTTCCTGATGCATCGATCCGCAGAGCCCCTTTGATGATCATCCTTCATGGACACAGGGGCTTCCGCAACTACGGCTTTTTACCGTGGATCGCTCAAGGTGCCAGCCAGTGTGGTATGATTGCACTACGCATGTGCTTCTCCTTAAATGGCATGAACAACACGTCGTGGCGTGTTGAAAAGCCTGACGATTTCGCACGCAACACTCTTACACGTGAGGTTGATGACGTCCATGACCTTATGTCGGCCCTCATTACGCATGAGTTGTTTGAGCCGATTCGTGACCGATGGGACGGACGCCTTTTCATCGTCGGTCACTCGCGCGGCGGTGGAATTGCTCAGGTGGCAGCGGCCGAACTCGTCTCATCAGATTACCACCCATTCGAAGATCTTCGAGTTACGGGGCTCAACTCGGTCGGCACGTGGACTCGGTGGACGCCTCGTCAGGCCCAGGAGTGGAAGAGTGCAGGATTTGTTGACACCGTCAATCAACGCACCGGCCAGACCCTGCGGATAAATGCGACGTTCGTAGATGATATAGAGCAGAATGCCGCACGGCTTTCTCTGGAGAATTCCGTCAGGATCCTCGGTCACCGGCTGTTGTTTATCCATGCTGCACAGGATCTAACCGTACCATTGGGTGAGGTCCGCCGTCTGGTGACTGCCGCGAACTCTGGGGCGCATCTTCAGGTGATCGAAAACACCACGCATACGTTCGGCATGACGCACCCGGTGGAGCGGATCACACCCGGGTTTCTCGAAACATTCAACGCATTGATGGAGTGGACGGCATCGTGAACCGCAATCGTCTTCTGATTCGATCTGCTATTCTATGTACGCTTGTGCTCTGCGGCTGCGAGCTCTTTGTGATAGGCTCAGCGAAGCGGTCTAAAGCACCAATCGAGCGGAGCCAGCGCACGTCTGCCGGTGTTGTGCATGTGTTTAAAGCCGAGCTCGACAGTGGCAACACCACGGCAGCGACGGAGGTGATGGTCAATGCCTCTGGTCGCCCACTGCTCGCCGTTGAAAAGTACGAACTGGCAGACGATCTGGTGCGCTGGCGTTCCGTCATGGCCGGTGTGCCAATCTCAGACACGGAAGTGGACACGCTTGCCGAAGGAGTTCATGACGTGACCATTACACTCGACTATATCCGTCGCATGCGTTTTACTACGATGCGCAGAGACAATCAGTGGTGGATCACCAAGATCACGGATCTGCAGCGCCGTTGAGAATGCCTGCTGGTTTACTGTAACCGAGTCTCGGCTCAGATATTCCTTATCGGACAACCGTCACCGGCACCGTAGTGACGCCCGCGGCCGAGCTCACCGATGCCATATACACTCCGCTCGGCAGCGTTGCGGTTTCCAGCCAGACCGTCGTTGTCAGGTCCGGGCGCGCAACGGTGGCGTGCGATGGAATCACTGACCGACCTGCCGCATCGCGGAGGACAACCTCGACTGTACCTGCGTGTTTCGATGTCACATCAATGCGCACTCGATCGGTAGCAGGATTTGGATAGGCTTCAAGACGCACAACGGTCGGAAGCTCCTCGTCGACAGAAGTTGCCGAACCATGACGCATGACGAATTCACCAACTGGAGCGATGTACTCGTCTCCGCTACGCGTAATTATAACAGCACGCGAAGCGCCGTCATCATTGCGGAACCCGTCGCGAACCTTGGTCCATGTTGCTCCGTAGTCGGTACTACGAAAAGGTCCGGAGACCTTCTCAACTGTGGCCAGAATCAAGCCGTTCGCTCCGATAGCGATCGAGGATACTCGGTTGTTGGTAATGTCGTTGTTATCCCATCCGTTGGTTAAGTACGACCACGATTCACCGTCATTGGTAGACTTCATGACGACTGCATTCTTGGTCTTGGTCGAGGCCGCGAGGGAGTTTCTGCCGACATAGAGGTGCCCCTTTTCGTCATAGGCCATCGTCTTAAACGCATCATCACTCTCTCCCGACGAAGGGTCGGAGTCAATACGTGTCCATGACGCTCCAAAGTTGCTTGAGCGGTAAAGCCCCTTGTTGTAACTCACGAGCACAAAGAACTTGTCAGAGTTTGGCGTCATGTACGCACCAAAGATGGACGAAATGGCGCTTGGAAGTGTTGACTTTGGAACTTCCGTGAATGTCTCACCGCCATCGTCAGAGCGCCGCAGTAGGAGTGCAGTCGTTCCGCCGTCATAACCGAGAAGAATCCTCAGCTTGCCATTGGGGAGCTTCTTCAAATCAAAGAAGATGCGGGCATTCTGGACGATATCAGGAATGTTGATGTCGAGCTGTTTCCAGGTTACGCCGTCGTCATCAGATCGATAGAGGCCTCGTCCATTAACGGTCATATAGATCACGTCGTTGTCGGTCACCCGTATCTGCGAGATCGTGTAAAAGTTGATGCCGTCATCGATCCCCTGATCGAAGGGCTCCCACGTCTGCCCCTTGTCGGTGGTCCGATAGACCTTGCTGTACTCAGTTCCAGCAAAGACATGCCCCTTGGAGTTTGATGCAAGAGCAACGGTCGGAGCTGCCGGGCCAGTGGTCTCAGTCCAATACTGCGCAAAGGCCGCTGATGACAAGACAACTGAGAGCGCAACGGTACAGAGAAGGCGCATGTGGATCCTTGAACGAAGTTCGAACTTGACGACAACACCCACCATTATGATGGGTTATGTTTGTGTCGCTTGGAATTTACCACTTTTTCGGGAGCAGGCAGGGGGCATGCACATTCACTTTATCGGTGTTGGCGGCACGGCCATGGGTTCAGTTGCGGTAGCCTGCAGAATGCAGGGGCACCACGTTACTGGGAGTGACGGACCGGTGTACGAGCCAATGCGATCAGTGCTGGATTCAGCAGGCATCGACCGCCGTGAAGGATTCAGTGCTGAGACCGTACATGATCTACACCCTGATCTCACGGTTGTCGGTAATGCTATCAGCCGCGGCAACCCAGAACTTGAATACGTTCTCGATGAGCGTCAAGAGATGACGTCGATGGCCGAACTCGTCGGACGACTATTCATCTCCAAGAACACCTCGATCGTCTGTTGCGGAACGCATGGCAAGACCACGACGTCGAGCATGACAGCATGGCTCTTTGAACATGCAGGCCGACGACCTGGTTTCCTCATTGGTGGGGTACCGGGCAACTTCGACGTGGGGTGCCGTCCGGTGCCTTCCGGGGTGCACGACACGCATGCCGGCGTCTTTGTCAGCGAAGGCGACGAATATGACACAGCCTTCTTTGACAAACGCAGCAAGTTTGTTCACTACCGCCCGACGATCGCCGTGATCAACAACCTCGAATTCGATCATGCCGATATCTTCGAAGACCTTGAGGCCATCATCCGCTCATTCCGGCAGATGGTACGTATCATTCCGCGCTCTGGCGTCGTGGTAGTCAATGCCGATGACGCCAACGCTCTGCGCGCGGCAGAGGGCTCTCCAACGCGGGTGGAGACACTGGGCTTGGCAGATTCCGCGACATGGAGAATTCATGATGTTGTCGAAATGCTCGATGCCACACAGTGGTCACTCTCCTACAACGGTTCGCTCTATGGTCGCTTTTTGCTGCCCATGCCGGGCATACACAATGTTCGCAACGCCTGCATGGCTGTTGCATCGACATTCCACGCCGGACTGACAGCTCGCGAGCAGGAACTAGCCATGCCGCTGTTCGTCGCGCCAAAGCGTCGACTCGAAGTGCTTGGAACATGGCAGGGAGCAACGGTTCTGGACGATTTCGCCCATCACCCAACGGCGATCGCCGCGACCATTGAGGCACTACGACAGAAGTACCCTTCAGCTCAGATCCATGTGGTCTTTGAGCCTCGCTCCAACACGACTACGCGCAACTTCTTCCAGACCGAACTCAGCCGATGTTTTGATGGGGCCGCAAGTGTCTGCCTTGGGCCGGTCAACCGACCCGAGCGTTATGCCGAACATGAACGTCTCGATACGGCACGCCTCGTGCGTGAGATCTCACAACGTGGGGTAATTGCCACGTCGATTGATGCACAACGTGCGACTGACCCCTCATGGGGCAGAGACGCCATGGACGTGCTCCTACGCCATGTTTGCCCCGGTGACGTTGTTGCTATTCTCAGCAATGGTGATGTTGGCGGATTGCGCCGGATGCTCACCCAACAATAGATGGTGCAAGCCCCCTAGCGCTGTATCCAGATCTTTCGCAGAACGGGTTCTGCATCGGAGTTGGATGTGGTGTTGACCACGCGAAGGTAGTAGAGTCCGGGCACAAGCGAGCGCCCATTATCCAGTCGTAAATCCCACTCGATTCCGCCGACGGCTGCCGTTGTGACCAGAGTTGCAAGGGGCGTAAATGCGGCATCGAGAACTTCAATACTCGACGATGCTGGCAGCCCCGCAATCGTCAGCGTGGTGTGCTCGTTGAGCCTCAGCGGCTGGGGATAGGCATACACCTGGCCCAGATCTTGTGCAACGACTGTAAAGAGCAGCGACGAGCCGATTCCCGTCGATATGACTTCTCCATTCGTGCCGACAATGTCACGTGCAGTGATCTTGTATGGCGTACCACGAGCCACAAGCGGCTGATCAGTTGAAAGGATCAGATCAACGGTGCTGTCATTCACGGCATTCACCGCGCTGATACTGCCGGCCGGAGTTAGCCGATAGCTCTCAGTCCTTAGTGCCGTTTGCGTGACAGACCTGCTAAAGGTGGCACGCAGGGACAGTGGCGAGAGAACTCGGATCGAACTGAGCACGATCTCCTGAACAGACGAAGGGTCCTGCGTGAGTCGAAACCGAAGAGTCGTCGCAGGCACATCGAGCCCCGTAACGGTCCGAAGGCCATTCAGGTCAACCTCCAGAGTGTCCGGAGCCACCAGCGCAGGAAGCGTAATGACAAGATCGCGAAGTGTGCGGGCGACAATCGAGCGAGCGCTAAGAGGCATGCCGGATCGATCACGTGCAACGACCTGCGACCGATACAGTTTTGAAACATCCAAGTCATCGGAGGCGATCACGCGAAGCTGCACACCAGTAACGCACTCATTTGATGTAACGCTGTCTCGATCGCCAATGATGCGGATGGTGTCGTCATCTCGAAAGACCGTCACAACATTCGAGGATTCACTCAGTATGTCCGGGGCCTGAACGACGGCGCGCACGGCAAAACGGACCACAGGACCATCGAGATCGGTGTGCGCGATTACACTTCGAGCACCGAACGTCCCAGGCATTCGTCTCAGGGGGGCCGTTGGAAGACCCTGCAGAACGAGGCATTCTGTGCCTGCTGAGGCAGTGAACCAGTCCAGGACAACACTGTCACGCAGCCAACGTGCTTTCAGCGACATCGGTGCCGCGACGCGCGGCGTAGTTAGTGCCTCTGTGAATGAGAACGATGTCATGGCACCGATCTCATCAACCGTCACGCCATAACCGAGCTCATTTCGTCCATTGCCGTCGAAGTCATGAATCAAAAACCGCGGCGAGGCAGCGTCATTGATGAAGCGCTTACACGTGATCACCGTGTCCGCGCCGAGTGCATTGCGGCCAAAGACGTACAATCGAGGGAATGCGCAGATCACGATTTCCTGGCCCGGTTGATCATCAAGCTGGCCGATGGCTACCCCGTTGCGATATCCTATCCCATAGCGAACGCCGGCCACGCGCTCCTGCCAGAATGATGCGAATGCATTATCACCCGTCGAGCTCAGGGCCGTGTATGTCCAAACAGAACGTCCGTAATCGCCATTGGCATCGGGGTCGGTCCTGTCAGGTACACCGAAAAGGACATCTGGCTTTCCGTCACCGGTCACATCCCCAACGGCAACGAACCCCGAGCCCCCTACCCCGGTGGAGGTGAGCGTATGCGTGACAACGAACGAGGCTCCGGTCCATTCGGCTATGACAAGATCACCATCGTTGTCACCAAAAGCGATTTCCAAACGGCCGTCTCCATCGAAGTCTCCCGATCCGATACTGATCTCATCAACGCGGTTGGAGGCATTGCCTTCGGCCGGTGGCGTCGGATTCGCGACGGACCCCAAAAGCCGGAATGTCGAGCCCGTGAATGTAAGCACCTGTAGCCCGTCATCGGACAGGGCTAGGATCTCCTCCCGCCCGTCCCCATCAATGTCGGCCATGCCGGCGGCATTAAGTTCACCGCTCGTATCGGCATAGACTACTCTGGTAAAGGGGCTGGAGTCTTTCACAGCTTGCTCGAGCAGCACAACCTTGCCGACGGTATGTACAAGCAGGTCTGTCAGGCCATTACCGTTAGCATCACCCAGTGCGCGAGGGATGTACACATCCGGCACCGAGTCACGAGTTTGCCACCGACCTTCCACGTACTGACGCGTTACGAGTCCGCCAAAGCTACCTCGCCAAAGGTCACTCATCACCACCGTCGGGTGGCCGTCGCCATAAAGATCTCGGACATCGTTGAGAACGTAGCCAGTCCATGATACGGGGTTCAGACTCCGCCAGTGCGCATCAGCGCCGGCAGCACGCATGTTCGGGGCGAACGTAATAGCAGTGTCAAGTATCGACCCGAGCTGCGTTGTGCATCGTAACGCCAGAGTCCGATCGGAGAGGGATCGAACAGTGTCCGGGACCACCATCGAGTGTACACGGCTACGTCTGAGAGACTGAGCAAGAATGCCCCCAATGGAATCGGGAGCGTCTCGCAGCTCACAGGCGCAGGGTTGCGAAAGCGTAGCCGTCACCACAGAAGTCCGACGCTCGGCGAGCCATACCGGCACAACCTCGACTGAGCGCCAGGCAAGCGGCACGGGTGGCTGAACGCGCAGACGACGCAGCACGTCGAGCGGCCGACCATCACTGCTCGTCACCCGTAGTCTCAGCGTCAGCACAGCGCTGTCGGTCGGTGGAATGCTCACCCTGCCCAGTAGACCGTCACGTACTGCTGTAGAACCACCTCCGATGGTCGTCCACGAGCGCGGAGCTAGGCCTTCACCCCAGGCAAGTTCGTAGCCGGCAAAGCTCGAGAGCATTGTGCTACCGACTACGTCAAGCTGTGACGTTTTGGAAGGATCGATTTCAGACTCATTCCGAGGCGACGTGATTTCAACGCGGCTCCACGGTCCATCCTCAAGCACTCGGTCAGCCTGCACCAGGCCGGCTCCGAAGAGATCGTCCCAACCGGGAGGCCCGAGGTCGAGTGACCGTTGCTGCAGCGTCGCACGTACGGATGATAGCGGCATATCGGCAAATCGTTCGCGCATCAATGCCACGGTGGCCGCCACATAGGGGGCAGAGAACGACGTTCCATTCACAGCCCTGTAGCGGCTTGACACGGACGTTGTCACCACGGCCTGACCCGGCGCACACAGGGCCACCAGAGCGCCGGAAGAGGAAAATGGTGAACGCCGGTTTTCGTCGCCCGTTGCCGCAACGGCAATAACTTCATCGTAGCCGGCCGGGAACTGCCGCGAAATCGTACCAGTATTGCCAACCGAGGCTACAAGAACACAACCGCGCAGGCTTGCATACCGAACAGCATCGTGCATCAGCGGCGAGTCGGCACCATCACCGAAGCTCATATTGATCACGTCCACACCTTGCTGTGCCAGATAGACAATGGCCGAGGCGATGTTATCCTCTTCGCCATTGCCCGTCGCGTCAAAAGCTCTAACCATGCGAAGCCGCGCATCGTAAGCCAGTCCGGCAATTCCTTTCCTGTTGTTCGGCGTGGCAGCGATGACGCCTGCTACAAGCGTTCCATGACCTTGTTCATCAAAAGGTATAGGGTCGAACGTCCGATCATCACCAAGATTACGAACCGACTGGTTCACCACGTCCACGCCGATGACGTCATCTACCACGCCGTTGGCATCATTATCGAGGCCATCAAGGTCTCCGGCAATTCCTCCAAGTGTATCCGTATGCGGCCACGGCTCAAAACGCTGATTACCATTGCGATCCTCCTTCGCTGAGATATCCAGAGCGTCGATCAGATCTTCATGCGTCCAGTCAATGCCGGTATCGATGATCCCTACAACGATACCTTTACCAGTGGCGCGTTTCCATGCACCGGATGCACCGATGCGATGCAAGGCATACTGCCGGTCAGCCAGGGAGTCATCCGTCAGAGCCCCCTCATGAAGCTTGAATCGCATCAGGGGGCGAACCATCTCCACGCCTTCACCCGAGGCAACGACGGAGGGGTCTATGCCCTCGGGCACCTCGATGACGACATAGCGTCCGAGCCGACGTAGTAGATCTCGTTCCTCGGATGACTGCGCCTGATCAAGGGCCTTCGAGCCTGTCATCGAGAGTGGCATCACGCGCGCCGCGGGCATGCCGCGCAGGGCCGCCGGCATGATGTCACCCGTGAGTCGTATCAGCAGCCGCTGCTGCGCATGAAGGACTGTTGGAGTGCCGAGTACGGTGGCCGCAAGTAGAAGGATGATTCGGGAGAGGGTTTTCACACGCGTGTCCTACAGTCCATGATCGGCGAGATCCCGACGCGCAAAGGCCAACGCCACGCGCAACGTCGGCAGGTCAACATCCTGTGTGAGGTGTTCACGAACATGACGCAGTTTGGCATAGCGGTGAAATCGGACATAGTCAAGCACTGTGGCATAGAGTTCATCATCGACAAGTCGTCCGCGTTCAGTAATAGTTCCCTGCTCAACAAGGTCCTCGATCAGCCGAGCCATGGCCGCCGGCCCCGTGTTGGCATCACGCACAAGGTCAGCTAATGTTGTGCCTGGCCGGCTCAGCAACTCCGCAACCTCCGGTGGTACGGACCGACCCGATGTTCGAGGGGAGACGGCCCCAACGGCACGCAAGGTCGCGAGTACATCCGCCCCATGGCGGGCGATGAAGAGTCCGCTGCCGTGTTCGCCCGGACGTAGCTCAGCAAATGTCTGCGGAGCATCGTGTGCCAGTTTCTCGAGTTCGGCATCCGTGGCCAGTGACTGTTCTCCGACGCCAGTTGCACTGGCAAGTCGCTCACGCATCGCAGCGAGGGAATCAAAACGTTCACGGTGCAAGTCTGGGGCATTCATCGCCTGCGATGTCCGTGTGTTGCGGCGCAGATCAAGCGGTCGAACAGTATGGTCGATCTGCTGAAGACCTTCTTCTGTGGCTCCGATCACAGGATACAGATCAGCGGTTCGAACCAGCCATCCCCTGTCCAGTGCCTCGTCGATCGCCTCTAGCACCTCGGCTTTGCTACGATCGGCAACTGCGCCCCAGCATTGCGCCCTATCGAGACGATACTCACGTACCTTGTCTGCGAGTACACCTCGCACAACATCGGTCACAACATTGCGTCCGAATCGCCCCCTAAGCTGCCATGCGGCGCTAATCACGGCACGAATCACTGGTGTCTGACGGGTTGAAAGTGCTTTCGACGGAGTGCTGACAAGACATGACGAGCAGCGACCACAGCGAAGCGTGCCTGTGGCATCTCCAAAGTAGGAGAGGATGTAGTTCTGTTTGCATTGACGCGTCTCGGCGTAGCCGATCATAACATCGAGCTTGGCGATGGCTCTCTGCCGACGTTCGGCAATTGCTGCATGGTCGATTGGCAGACTGGCTGCCGGCTGACGCGGACCAAGAACCAGAATGCCCCCTCCCGATTGCGGGGAACGGTAGCGAATCATCTGAGAAAGGTGCATGGCCGACAATGCAGCAGCAAGTTCTGCAGCGGCCACATCGCTGCGGCGCAGCATCTCTGTCAGGGGCAACTCTACTTCGCTGCCGACGGCAATCTGCTGCAACCGACGGACGATCAGCTCAGTCGCCATACGCCGCTCCACAGGTGCGGCGGCAAGGTACTCGTCGAGCCGTGCATGCGTCGTGCGAAGCTCCACACGAGCCTGTCCGATGGCTGACGTTCTGACGATCAACCCGGCTCGCTCGAGAGCCGCTAGAGCGCCACTGGCCTGCGCAACGGAGATGTGCAGACCCGCCGCAAGACTTGTTGCATCGGCCATGACGGGGTCAGTCCCCGTTACTCCAATGGGTACGGTCAGACGCTGCGTGACAGCGCCGTATACATCCTGAATTGTTTTCGGCTCGGGATATGTACCGGCAATGAAAAAATCCATCAGCCGACGGTCTTCAGACTGGTAGAGCAGAATACAGTCCGCCGGCTTACCATCACGGCCAGCCCGGCCTGCCTCCTGGTAGTATGCTTCAACGGTCTGGGTAAGATCACAGTGAATGACGCTACGAACATTCGCTTTGTCGATCCCCATGCCGAAGGCATTTGTGGCCACCAGCACATCGAGATCTCCCGAGATAAACCTGTCCTGCACCTCTGCACGCCGCTGCGGCATGAGACCGGCGTGATAAGCTTCAACGCGGACCGCACGCTTGCGGAGTTCATCGGCGATCGTTTCGACACGGCGTCGTGAGCCACAGTAAATGATCGTACTTGCTCCAGGATTCGACCGCACGTATCGCGTAATGAACTCGACCTTTGATGCTGTCACCTCAACCTGAAAGGTCAGGTTAGGACGGTGGAACCCACGGACGATATCTAGGTGCTGCTTCAGGCCGAGAGCGACGGCAATATCCTGGCGGACATCTGGCGTGGCTGTTGCCGTGAGCGCAACCATGGGGACGCGAGATCGAACATCAAAGATCGTTGGTATGCGTCGGTAGCTTGGCCGAAAATCATGTCCCCATTCACTGACGCAGTGTGCTTCATCAATGGCCAGTAAGCTCAGCGGTATTGGCTGTAATGCCCGACGAAACGAGGCCGATTCAAGACGCTCAGGGGCCACGTACAGCAGTTTGAGCTTCCCGGCCTGGGCCTGGCGAAGGGTAGTATTAATCACCTCGTCTGGCATTCCAGAATGAATACAGGCAGCGGCAACGCCTCGCTCAGCAAGACGCTGGGTCTGATCCTGCATCAAGGCGATAAGGGGCGAGATGACGAGTGTTGTGTGCGGAAAGATCAGAGCTGGGACTTGGTAACACAGTGACTTTCCGCCTCCGGTTGGCAGCACGCCAACAACGTCGCGACCAGAGAGCACAGCCCGCACGATGTCGTCTTGACCGTCCCGAAAATTCTCATGTCCGAAGACATCGCACAGAATGGCTCGTGCACGCTCGAACATGGTCCCGTCCCTCAACCGTCAGGCGGTGGCTATATGGCCGAGCACGAAGGAGCCCTCATCACGCGTAGCGCCCAGAACGGTGTCGGCATGGTCAGGATGCACGATCATGATCATGCCCACTCCGAGATTGAAGACGTGTCGCATTTCCTCCTCCTCAATCAGTCCGGCGTGCTGAACAAGTCGGAAGATCTCGGGAACGTTCCACGAGCCCCATTCAATCTGTAGAGACTGTCCAGGCTGGAGGATCCGAGACGTATTGCCGACGATTCCACCGCCTGTGATGTGGGAGAGTCCAGAGATGAGGTCCGCATCAAGAAGCGGCGAGATGACCTTCAAGTATGATGCGTGAACTGCCAGCAGAGCCTCTGCCACGGTCATGCCGATGGCATCAACGTACTGATCAATGCGATAGGTCGGGAACAGGGCCGCACGAGCCAGAGAAAAGCCGTTGGTATGCAGGCCCGTCGATGGCAATCCGATCAGCACATCGCCAACGGCCACACGACTGCCGTTCAGGATCTTGGGCTTGTCAACCACACCGACGATCGTGCCGGCAACATCGTAATCTCCATCTTTATAGAGTGACGGCATCTCGGCCGTCTCACCGCCAAGCAGGGCTGCACCATTCTGCAGGCAGGCCTCAGCCATGCCTTTGATGACATCACGCGCAACACCGCGCTCTAGACGTCCCGTGGCGAAGTAGTCGAGGAAGAAGAGGGGGCGAGCACCGCAGGCGAGAATGTCGTTAACACAGTGATTGACAAGGCACTGCCCCACCGTATCATGTTTACCAGCCATGATGGCGACATTAAGCTTCGTGCCTACACCATCAGTGCTAGCGACCAGGACCGGGTGCTGATGATCAGGAAACCGCGCATCAAAAAAGCCACCGAACAGACCGATTTCACTCAGAACACCGGCTGTGCGTGTGGCCTTGACGAAGGGCTTGATGTCATCAACGAGGGCTTCTCCGGCCTCGATGTCAACACCGGCTGATTTGTAATCCATAACTGGGGCAGGTGAAAATGATGCGAACCCGGTTATCTGACCGGTTCCCAGTCATCTGACAGGGAGCGTCCGCGAAACAGAACGCTGAGCGAGTTGATCGCCCATGTCATAAGAACCCGAAAATACCCAAACTTGCGGAACCGTCTTGGAGACTCATAGACGAGCAGATCGGGCGCAAAGAGCACACGTCCTTTGATACCGACGCGGGCAAGCAGGTCAAAGTCCTCACCGGCAACGAGGTGATCTTTGTAGCCTCCCACTGCTTTGAACATCTTAGTCCGGACCACCTGACATTCACCACGTCCGGCCCCTATGCGCAGAACCGTCAGAAGACTGATATAGGCATTGTACACTCGATGGAACACCTTATCGGCAAAGCGCTCTTCTTCCGGCCGGAACCGAACATGGCACGAAAGTGCAGAGGCTCTGGCATATGGTCCGCTGCGGTAGGCGAAACCCTCGATCACGTCAGTGAACTGCTCGATCGATGCCGGAACCGTATCGCCATTAATGAACACAAGGACCGTTCCGCGGGCAACCTGTGCCCCACAGTTGCGTCCCTCGGCGATGGTCTGCTTGCGCGGGTCCGTGTGGCGAACAAGCACGTCAGCGTGACGTTCTGCAATCTGCAGAGTCGAATCGGTACTTCCTCCGTCGCTGATGATCAGCTCGGCCTTGTGGATAAGACGCCACTGCCTGTCAAAGGCCGACAACGTCTGCTCAAGTAGCTTCTCTTCCTGATACGTCGGAACGATGATGCTCAAAACGATTCCGTCGCGACCGGCTGCATCGGTGGTGCTCATATCGGCACCACAATGGCAAAGGGATACAGGACGCCGAATCGGACCCCGTCATCGCCGAACTCTAGTGTCGGCCCGGGAAGCCGGATGTAGTTCAACCCCTGTCGAATGTAGTTAAGGGCGCCAATTGATGACTCGGGTATGATCTTGAGCCAGTCGTAATCCAGGCCAATCATCATGCGCCTTTTGACCGGCAGCATGGGTCCGTCGGGCAGAGAACTCCGCACCTCATAGTCCCGGCAGCCGTATCCGATACTGATGGTCATCCAATCAGGCCAGTGCGCTGCCCACCTCGCAGGCAACATGTTCTCGATGTTGAAGTTCAGCCAGAACGTCGTCGCGTTGTAATCATCAAAAATTGTCAGGGGGCGCTCAGTCGTTGCCCGATCACCTACCAGAGGAGCCGGCACATAACTCCAGCGCGGGGTCACATTCTGCAGCTCGGGAACAAAATTCCGGACGGCGTAGAACGTGGCACCAGCGAGATTCGAAAGAGCATCCGATGGAGAGAAGCCCCATGTGACAGCATAGCCGTCCTGTATCTCAACCATGGTCATGTAGGCAAGGCCAAAGGATGCACCCAACCACGTCGACGCGGTATAGTCGAAGCCGCATTCCATCAAGGCATCCCCCATGATAGTACTCATGGTAAAGCCAGTGAAGAAATGTCCAGCTTTATCCAGGTAACGTGAGTAGTCCCCGTCTTCCTGAACGTGAAAAGCCCCTCCGCGCTGCCACCACGAGCTAGACATCTGCGCCTGTAGACCGACGATCAGCCCGGTATAGGCAGCGCCGATAACAGCAGTCGGTATAATCTGAATATCCGTAACCCGGCGCGGCGTACCACCCGTAAATGTGTACCTGGGCCTACCGGCATCGGTGAACTCTGTCCGAGACAGGTACAGCGAGTCGTTGGTCTGTGCCGACGCCGGATACCCGGCCACAATCAGCAAGCAGAGCAGTACACTACATCTCATCAACCTGAACGCTCATATTCACGACGCTCTTGTCGAGAAGAGCCGGAAAGTATGCCACGACGTCGCTGGGCTTCGGACGTCCGCCGGAGAACCCAGTCACGCTCGGCGGACCTGTCAAGATTAGCGGTGCGATCTCCTTCGCAAAGGCTTCAACGCTGCGCTTGTCATGTCCACGAACGCCGATTCGCATCATCACTTCATTTGGAACGATTGGCTGTGCGATCGAACCGTGACAGGCGTTCATACCGACGTACTCCGTGCGGATCTCATCAAATGAGAGCCCCAGCATTTCAAGTCTCTGGCGGAGGATCCGGTCAGCAGCCTGGGCCTTCTCGTAGGCATCAGGTGCGGAATACGTCAGCGAACCAAAGGCAACGAATCCATCAAGGTATGATGCACTGACCTTGTAGGTTGGGGTAAACGGTCGGCCCTTGATCCCGAAGACCCGCACACGATCGTGGCCGAGATCCTCGAGACAGATCGACGAAAAGTCAGCAATACAGTCGGGTGTGATGTAGGCTGTTGGATCGCCAATCTCGTACATCAGCTGTTCACTGACTGTCTCTCGACTTACCCGGCCTCCGGTTCCTTCATGCTTGGTCACCACGAACGTCCCATCTGGATAGGCCTCAATGATGGGGAAACCAACATCTGCCATGTTCGGCAGCGACCGCCAATCACCGAGGAAGTTTCCTCCGCTGGCCTGCGCACCACACTCGTTGATGTGTCCGGCCACGGTACCTGCCGCCAGCAGATCCCAGTCGTGCTCGCCCCACCCGAACTCATGGATCATCGGCGCAAGCGTAAGACCCGTGTCGGTAGTGCGCCCCGTGATGATGATCTGCGCACCGGCACGCAGAGCCTCGACCACCGGCCAGGCACCCGTGTACACGTTCGCGCTGAGGAGCTTATCCTTCACCGCGGAAATCGGCTCACCCGTCTCCATGTGCCGAAGCTCATGTCCGTCAGAAACCAGTGCGTCAATTTCCGGCAGGATATCGTCGCCGAGGACCACGCCAATCTTCAAACCGGTAATTCCGAGCTTGCGAGCTACTTCAAAGATGCGGTCACGGGCGGCCAGCGGGTTGACTCCGCCACCGTTGGTAATAAGCGTGATACCTTTTTCTACAATCGTAGGTAGGATCTGCTCACAGACATCGATCAGGTCCTTGGCGTACCCAAGTTCCGGATTGCGCATGCGCTGCTTCTGCAGGATCGACATTGTCACTTCAGCAAGGTAATCCATGACGAGGTAGTCAATCGGACCACGCGTGACTTGTTCATAGGGGGCTTTCTGGAGATCGCCCCAGAAGCCCTGCCCCGAAGCAATACGTATAGAGTTCTTCATGTGCTGTTGTTTAGTCCTGCCCCGCTGAAGGGCCATTCTCGTGGATCACGGCTGACGTTGACTGACGAAGACGAAGTGCGACAATTTCCCGACGGAACGGGAAAATACGAAAGGCCACGCGCTGACCCTGCCCGTGAGTGAGTTGAATGGTGACCCAGAACCGGGCGCGGCGAAACTCCACGTCGGTGAGCTCGTCGTACAGCACCACGATTGGACCTGGGCGCACAAGCGGCCGGACGACAATACTCTGAGTACGAAGGCGCGTGCGCTGGAAACGCAAGCGCAGAAGGATCTGGAGCATCTGTACGCCCCCTACCAGAGGGAGGGCATACCGAAACACCGTTGGGGGCTGGGCATTGTAGCATACGATGCCGATACCAGCTGTGACCAGCAAACCGAGCAGCGACAGCAGAATTCCCGGAGCACTATACAGCAGAAGAAGGTCTTCACCGGATCGACGCCTGCGCAGTTCGAGATCATCCAATACTTGCCGGAAGGCCAGGGCGCCGAAGAGCAACACGGAAAAGGCGAAGGCCACATACGCCCCATGCTGGAACACAGTCCAGTGATCGTATTCAGTAAACATCATTTCGTTACATTTTTTTGGTATCGCAAGAGGTGTTTTCCATCATATTTGTGCTGACTCTTCCTCTTTTGAACACGATCCATCCACGGTCATGGATCAACTCGCGCAACGGTTACACCAGGAACGCCTTCGTCGCGGCCTTACTACCTTCGAGCTCGCCGAGAGAACGAAGATACGGGAACCGTACATCCAGGCGCTTGAGTCAGGGACCTACAACGTTCTTCCTTCCGTTTACGTTCGCTCATTCATCCGCACCCTCGGCACCGAGCTTGGCATTGCGCAACCGGAAGTCTCCCGCCTCATCGCACAGTGTATCGATGCTACCGGCGGAGCAACCTCCACACGTCATCAACAGAGTTCCGACGCTGCATCTGTGGTCACCGCAGGGGAGAAATCACCTGACCCATTGCTCACCTTCATTGACGAAACCCGTTCAATGGTCAAACAGCGGAGTGCTGAGCTCACAACGTTGGTCTTGCGTGACGCTCGGAAAAGACGTTTGATCGCAATCGGTTTGGTCGTCCTAGCCGCATCCGTTTGGTGGTATTGGAACAGTTCACGAAACACTCCCGCTACATCGGTTCCTCCCGAAATTGTAGACATCTCAAATGCGGCCGAACAAGACAGTCTTATCCTGACGGCAATAGCAACAGACACCGCAGAACTCACACTTACCATTGATGGAGTACGTAGCTTCAAGACGATGCTGCTTCCAGAGACTGACTACCGCTGGAGTGCGATCAAACGCTTTACGATAAGCAACATTTTTAATGCAGGTGCATTACAGTTTTCTAGGGATGGCAAGCCCCTTCCTGTTTACGGGAAACGGGGCGAAGTACTGCGCGAACTCGTGATTACTCGCACCGAGGTTACTGCTTCGAACTCTTCGGTCAAGGTTCTTACACCGGCCAGTACCGAATCCATGCGTAGGGACTCCATACGGGAACAACAGCGCAGAGATTCCATCCGTGCGGTGCGTAAAAAGGAAGATGCCAAGCGCAAAGAGGAGGTCGGTGCACGACGGCCACAACGGGCTAAGAGTGCAGCGAAATCACGACGCAATCGTCAGAATGAGGCACCTATTCTGCGTCCGCCTCCGAGAGCTGTTCGCTAGTAAAGGTTACGTAGAGTGATCTACCCTGCCATCTGAGCACGGACTACGTCGTGCAAACGAATTACGCCCTGTAGAGTGTTTGCTCCCACATCAACGACAGGTAGTACCGAAATAGCGCGCTCTTGCGTCTCCATCTTTTGCAATGCTTCATACAGCGAGGCATTACACTCTATGGTAGTGGGCGTCATGGTCATCACCTGGTCAACGCTCATTGACGACAACACCGCACCGCGTTCTACGAGCCGACGCACATCGCCATCTGTTAGAATTCCACACAGTCTGTTTTCGTCCCCCACCACGCATACTATCCCGAGAGCATGCTTGTCAAGCATGTGAACAGCTGCCTCCAGGGTAGCCCCCTTTGAAACGACTGGTAGTTGACCTCCAGAATGCATGTGATCGTCCACGCAAAATCTCAGGAGTGATCCAATCGAGCCGTTTGGATGCGTTTTCGAAAGGACTTCTAATGTGTCTGGTTTTGCATGGGCAACAGCCATTACCAACAAATCCGCCACAATCATCGCGGCTGTCGTACTTGCCGTCGGAAGAATATTCATTCTGTCATACTCCTGATCAATAGGAGCAAGAAGTGTGATGTTCGAACGCTTTGAGATCGTTGATCCTCGGCGCGCAGTTACACAGATAACTGCTCCATTATCTTCAGGCAGAACCTCGATGAGGTTGATCAATTCACGAGTATCACCACTCTTCGAAAACACCACCAGCACAGCCCCATTGGCTACCGCTCCAAGATCACCATGCATTGCATCAACTGCGTGAATGAATGTAGCTGGAACTCCGAGACTCGTAAGAGATGCGGCAAACTTTCGCGCAACAAAACCCGACTTCCCGATCCCCGACGTAACGATCGAGGATGCCGCAAGTATCGAATCAACTGCGCGTGCGAACTCCTCGTCGAGGTTCTGTTCGATAAGATCAATTGAGCGCCGTTGAAGCCTTAGTGCTTCACGCACATCATTGGTAAGTGGCGACAGATTCATAGCTACGAATATGTGCAGAAAATGAAAAGCCCCCGACGCTGAAGCGCCGAGGGCTTTATGATTGCTACGCTGATAGCGGTTTAGCGGACAATCGTGAGGGTCTTCGACAGTACTGTCTCACCAACCGTGAGCTTGTACATGTATGAACCGCTTGCGACATCCACACCATCTTCACCACGACCATCCCATTCAACTGCATATGGCGTCTGCTGTCCTGCAACAACGTTGTTGTAGACAGTCTTGACGACATTGCCCATGAGGTCATACACCTCAAGCTTGACCTTCGAGCTTGATGGGATCGTGAATGTGAAGGTTGTCTTTCCAGCCGATGGATTCGGGAAGCTGCTGTTGAGAGCAACTTCAGAGGCTGAACCGAATTCGACACTGACAATGTTCGAGAAGTTCATCGAACCGCTGGCATCAACTTGACGCAGACGGTACTCGTACGATGTGCCCGATGTTACATCGGCATCAAAGTACTTGTAGTTCTTGGTCGTGTTAGAGTTTCCAGCACCGTTGACGAATCCTACAGATTTCCATGGATTCTCGGCGTTCGATGTTTCGTCGGTACATGTGAGAGAAGCCTTGCCAGTGAGATTCGTGACTTCCTTGACTGCGCGGCGCTCAACATGGAATCCAACGTTATTCTTCTCACTCGCTGTCTCCCAGAAGATATCGACGCCAGCAGCACGACCACGAGCATCGAAGAAGGACAGTTCAACCGGTGCATTATCGCAAGGAACAAAGATTGGCGGATTCGAGAATGAACGGTTGCCGAAGAAAGGACGCAGGAGTGGAATCCACGATCCACGTGTGAAGGTGGCATAACCGAGGCTCGTTCCCATAGCGTCGAGGTGTGCATAACCAGGGTTACCGATCGTTGGAGTGAATGGTACCCAGTCACCGCTGAAACGCGTCAATTCATATGCAAAGCGGTTGTCATTGAGCAGCGATCCGGCACGGTTACGCACGCGGAAGTTCTTGTCAACGAGCAGTGAGCGGTTTCCAAGACCGAACGTCGGAACGTCGGAGTAGAGCGTTGTTACAAGTCCCATACGGGTTTCAGAAGCACCAAGCTCGTAACCTTCCGTACCCATCTGAGCTACCGAAGCCCAATAGTCCCCAGGAGCAATAACCACTGGTGTTGCAAGCAGATATGTCACATACTTACCAAACTGGGGCTCTGTAAATGCACCGGTTTCATCTTCACCGCGACGGCGAAGAATCGTCGAGTTAGCAACACGCTCGTCACCTGGCAGACCGCCTTGGTCACGATACAGAGAGAAGGAGATGTTCAACACGTCCTGGTTGAGTTCTGCCCAGAATGCCTGATAGCCAGCGAGTGTGTCCTGTGAGAACAGTGTAAATCGCATTGCGATCTGACCAGAAGCATTACCTGCATCTGCACCGGTACCGTTGTCAACGCCTGCAGGGAAAGTGCCCCACGTTGAACCAGCCGTGTACTGAACGGTTGGACCGGTCAAGCTCGACTGCCATCCCGATGCACGTGCTCCAAGTGAGTTACCGCCATGATTAAGACCCTTACCGGTAATACCCGTGAACTGAAGCTTCGGCACGTCGTTGACCGGATTGCTTGGATTCGTTTCGTAGGCAAACGAAGGACCAAACGTCATACGGAACATCGTGAACGTAGAGTCGTTCAGCGTGTCAAGGTCGTTGCCAGGGAAGAAGATACGTCCAGTGACCTTGTAGTTACCAGGTGTAGTTGTACGGAAGTTGGCATCTGGGAACGGAAGGATCACTTCGCGATTACCAGCTAGCGTTGGAACCGTGATGCTACGGCAATAGATCTGCTGATCTTCATTACCATCTGGCTTGATCTGGAGACGAACTGAGAAAGCCGGAGCGGCAATGTTCGTATTGTTCGAAAGCTTCACACGGATAGGCACGCGTGTGGCCTGCGAAGCAGGAGCCATCGTGTATGGCCAGATCAGCTGGATGTTGCTGAACTCAATGTCTGTGACTTCGTCAGGATAAAGCAGCTTGACGTTGTCGATGAAGAAGGCATCTTCGTCATCCGACGGCGCTGGTGGCTGCGAGTTCATAACACAGCTCGCACGAATGCGGAAGCGGAAGTTACGTGCGCCTTCGTTGACCCAGCGAAGAACGGTGTCAGGAATAGGAACAGTGATCTTGTAGTACTCTGCATCCTTACCATCGTCAAACAGATCTTCGCGAAGACCACCGAGTGGTGGGGTAGCTGTGTTGTTCAGCTGCAGGTTGTAGTCAGCAAGGTCGAAACCACGGGCTGATCCACCACCACCCCAGATTCGGAATGGTTGCATGTACGCTGTTCCGCGTGACTGGTAGTCAAGAATCCAGTTCTGGATGTTCGTGATTCCCGTGATACCATCGCTTGAAGGGCGAGCAAACTCAACGAATACTTGGTCTGGATTGCGGTAGCCCGGCGTAAAGCCATTTACCGCAAGCATGTTGACGCGGTGCTCAGGTCCGATGAGACGATTGTCCGAGAAACCGCGACCAATGTTTGTAAGCTTACCAGAACGCTGATAGGAGATCGACAGAACGGCGCGCTTGCGGCGGACGAGGTTGATTGGGAACGAGCGGATCTCATCGCCACCGTACTGACCTGCTGGAGGAATGTCCACGTTAGCAAGGTTCCAACGGTTGAGCTTGATAACTGGTGACTTCAAACGGAAGATGTCTGCATTGGCTGCAGCATACTCACCCCGTGGTGGTGGTGGGTTGTTTGTTGCCTCGTCACCATCAACAACTTCAGCTTCAATGTTCACCCACTTGAGGACCGAAGGCATAGCAGCACCACCGATGAGGTGGTACTCGTTGACGTCATCAGAGAACGATGTGAGACGACGCATCGAGAAGATGCGGATACTAGTTGTATCGTCAAACGGCCACTGATCACCGATAGGCTGATTGAGAGAGTCCTTCGGCTCAGCAATCACCGTTGTAAGGAGACGACCGATTTGGTCATCGATAAACGGATTTGGCTCAAACGGCGGGAAGATCACCTTGATGAACTCGTACGGAAGTACGAATGTGCCCGCAGGCTGGTATGGCTGGTTCACACCGTTGATGTCACAGCGGAACACTTGCGAGATGTTCGTATCACGCAGAGCGGCGTCAGTGACAGCACGCGAGGTGTTGTACACGATCTTGCCAGTAGCTTCATTAACGATCCGGAAACGCACGCGGAAGTTCGTACCCTGTGGTACGTAGTTCACGCCTTGTGGGCCCTGAATATCGTTGGTCAGACTCTGTACGATAGCAACCGGTTGGATAGCACCAAGACGGTCTTCACCGGCAAGCAATTCGTAGTTGTTGGCGTTAGCTGGAGGCACAACCACCGAGAAAGCGAGGTTGGCGTTGTTGTTCTGCTGGCGCACACGGTACGACACGTTGATAACGCGAAGTGTGTTGCGGAACTGCTTGAACTTGATTGCAAGGAAGTCCTTCGGCACAGTGTTGTCATCGTTACGTGTGCTGATCGCACGAACGCCACCGACAGGATCGGTGTCAACGTTGTACAAGTACTCTGTGCTTTGAATGTACTTCGGAGTATTGAAGTCCAGAGTCGTAACGGTAGGCATCACCGAAGGGAAACCCGACCAGCTCAGACGACGTGCTGGGCCCGTCACTCCAACCGTTGAGTTACAGCGCATCCACACTGTTGCAGGGTGCGGCTGCAGTGCCGTACGCGGAGCCAGACCTGAGAAACGCTCATACTGAACCGTGACAGAACTGTCGTTGCGGTTAAGCGTAACCTGCAGCGAGAAGCGATAGTGCTCACCAGCATTTGGACGGTTGTTGGCAACGAACGTTACATTCCAAGTGATACCACCAACACGAGCGGTCTTTGCACCGATCGGCGTCAGGTTGACGTAGTAAATCACCAGCTTGTCGTTCGACGGCGAGCGCTTGTAATACACGCGTGAGAAGTCATCAACAGCGTTATCGCCCGAGTTGTATACAGAAACCTGGAGGTCATCCCACGCTGGCGCAATCAGCTGAGGAAGAGTCGAACCCCAAACAGCCGACAGTCCTGCAGCGTCAAGCATACGGTTGGTCGTTGTGCGGATACCACCCGTTGCCGTCGTTGGAGAACCACCGCATGCTACATTGTTAAAGCCCCAGTTATCCGCAGTGGCATCAGCCATTCCGTCGCCGGAACGAGCGCGCGTATCATCGGACATCGGATCGTAGGCCGAAATCACGCCCGGACGCACTTCCAGTGAGGTGCGGGCTACTGGGTAACCGAATTGGTCAATCGTGTAGAAATATCGGCGGTTTGACAGCGCGATCAGACCGTTCGTCGAAACGTAGAACGAGTCCTGACGGACTCCGTTGAAGAAGAACGGGAATCCGATCGAGATCGGCCCTGCAAAAGCGTTATCAGTAGAGTCACGTGCATCTCCCGGGTTGCGGAAGAATGCCCATCCACCGTAGACGTTCTGGGTCGGATCTGTCCAGTACGAATTCGGAAGCTGCTTCGCACCGGAAACAATACGGCGCCAAGTGCCGGGCTCGGTCAGGGTGTCGACAAACTGCGACGGGTCCGGACGCCAGAAGTCTGGTGCTTCGTCGTCCGAATCCACGAAGTAGTATCCCGTGGAAATGGCAGGGTTTGTGCGTGCGTTAGGTCCCGTTGCTGTGAACGGTTGTGGATATGACGCAACGGGGTTGCGCTGCCCACTCTTACGCAACACGTCCTCGCCATCCTTACCATCGGCAGCCATCGCCAGCGTAACGCCGACAAGCCCCATCGTGAGTACAAGGAATAGCAGTCTGCGGTTCATGCAAACCTCAAAGAAACTGTGATGAAGTATGTGTTTTTGGTTTCTCATTCTGTGCTCGACGTAGCTCTGTTCGGATCAATAACAACACGGAAGGTAATTCGTTACATGCGTACGAATACACTCCTCCCGAAAGAGCATCGGACAATATTCTGATTTTAGGTGAATTAGTCAAACAATTTTTGTCCCCAAATGGCATTCGGTAGAAATTTGGGTGGTCATCAGTCAGCCCCCTGCCATGGCACGGAATCCACCAGTCCCCCACCGCCCAAGATGGCCCTGCAGAATGCCTCGAGCGCTCTCGGGTAAAGATCATGTTCGAGGTGCTTAACCCTCTGCTGAAGGACCTCGGCAGAGGGATGATCGGCAAGCGGGAGGCTTTGCTGGGCGAGAATAGCCCCCTCGTCATAATCAGCGGTTACCCTGTGGACGGTTGCTCCGGTGACGGTCTCACCGGCTGCAAGTACGGCACGATGCACATGAAGCCCATACATTCCAACCCCGCCGTATTTGGGGAGAAGAGCCGGATGTACGTTCAGCACGTTGCCGTTGAGCATAACAATGGTGCTCTCCGGCAGTTTGCGCATGAACCCGGCCAGCGCCAGCACCCCGACAGAATGCTCTGTCAGCTTCTGCTCAAGGACCGATGCCCAATCTTCGGCTGGCAGGACGATCCATTCGACGTTATGCCGGCGCGCAACGTCGAGAATTCCGGCATCAGCCCTCGTTGATAGAACGAGCCGGACTCTGTAAGGGGCTTCGGGGCGCAATCCGTGACGGATAAGCGCATCTGCATTGGAGCCAGCACCACCTCCAAGAATTGCCACCTCGATGGGCACTCGGTACATTTACCGACCCTCAACAAGATTTGGAGCCAGCCAGCGTGCTGCGTCCTGTTCTTCCAGACCCTTGCGCCGTGCGTAATCAGACAGCTGGTCCGAAAGAATGCCGTTAACAGCAAAATAGCTGGCCTGCGGATGAGCAAAATACCAGCCACTTACGCTTGAGGCTGGCATCATGGCCATGCTTTCGGTAAGCGTAACACCAACGGTGTTGGGAGCATTGAGCAGACGAAACAAGGTTATTTTTTCGGTGTGATCTGGACAGGCTGGATAGCCCGGAGCAGGCCTGATCCCACTGTAATCTTCGCTGAGAAGATTCTCGATGGACGGGCGTGCGGTCTGTTCGTAACCCCAAAGTTCCTGGCGCACTTTCTCATGGAGCCACTCGGCGCACGCTTCAGCAAGGCGGTCTGCCAGGGCTTTGACAAGAATGGCCGAGTAATCATCGTGCTCGGCTGTGAACCGCGCAGCCATTTCATCAACACCGTCGCCGATGCTGACGACAAATGCTCCAATGTGGTCGGACTGACTGGCAGCCAGCTGGTCCTGATGCACGATGAAGTCCGCCAGCGATACGTGATTGAGTCCTGAGGCCCTCCTGCCCTGCTGGCGCAGAAAGTGCAGAGTTGTTGTTCCGTCAACGACCACATCATCGGGAGATGAACGCTGTGCTTGAAAAAGGCCGCACGCAGCGCGGGCTCGGAAGGCTTGTTGCTCAACAATCTTATCGAGCAGTGCCGTGGCATCGTCAAACAGCGTTCGTGCCTGCGCACCAATGACTGGATCATCAAAGATCGCAGGGTACCGACCCCGTAACTCCCACGAAAGAAAGAATGGCGTCCAGTCGATATAGCGCTGAAGCTCACCAAGGTCGATATTGTCAAAGACGTGCACACCTAAGTGCTTCGGCACTGGCGCTATGAGTGCCGGATCGACCTGAAGCGCATTGGCGCGGGCAGCCTCAAGCGAGACGTAGTCCTTTGCATCCGAACGACGCGCGTATTCACTGGCAACGCGTTCATAATCGGCCCGTATTGATGCGGTAAAATCGGCACTACCGTCAGCAGCGAGTAGCGCGCCGACGGCCGGCACCGCCTTTGACGCATCGAGGACATGGATTACAGGGAATGAAGCGACGGGGGCGATCTTCACCGCCGTATGTGTGCGTGATGTTGTTGCCCCACCAATGAGAAGAGGCTTTGCAACACCTCGTCGCTCCAGCTCTCTGGCAACGTGCACCATCTCGTCAAGCGATGGAGTGATCAGTCCCGAGAGACCAATCACGTCAGCCCCCTCATCGATGGCCGCATCGATAATCTTCTCGGCCGGCACCATTACACCCAAGTCAACGACCTTGTAGTTATTGCAGCCTAGAACGACACCAACGATGTTCTTGCCGATGTCGTGCACGTCACCTTTGACGGTGGCCATAACTACGACGCCGCTATGCTGCTGCACTGTTCCGAGTCGACGCTTTTCTTCCTCCATGCGTGGGGTGAGAATGGCCACAGCTTTCTTCATTACCCGGGCACTCTTGACCACTTGCGGCAGGAACATTTTGCCAGCACCAAACAGGTCACCAACGTGGTTCATGCCATCCATCAACGGTCCTTCGATGATCGAAAGGGGCGCGGGATAGACCTGCAGGGCCTCTTCGACATCGACGTCAATGAATTCGGTGAGCCCCTTAACAAGCGCATGCTTGAGGCGTTCTGCTAGTGGGAATTCTCGCCAGGCTTCGACGGCTTCATCACCAGAACGCTGTTCTGTTACGGTCGCCGCAAATGCGAGCATGCGCTCGGTGGCATCTGGACGTCGGTTTAGGAGAACGTCTTCGACGTGTTCGAGCAGGTCCTTCGGGATCTCGTCATAGACATCGATCTGGCCGGCATTGACAATCCCCATATCCAGGCCGGCTGAGATGGCATGATAGAGGAAGGCCGTGTGCATGGCCCGTCGAACGGGCTCATTGCCGCGGAACGAGAATGAGATATTGCTGATCCCGCCGCTGACCTTGGAATGCGGCAGGTTGCTCTTAATCCAGCGCGTGGCCTCGATGAAGTCCACAGCGTAGTTGTTGTGCTCATCGATGCCGGTGGCAACAGTCAGCACATTCGGATCAAAGATGATGTCGTGAGGGTCGATGCCAACCTCATTGGTCAGCACATCGTAGGCACGCGAGCAAATGTCAATGCGACGCTGCAGGGTGTCGGCCTGACCGGTTTCGTCGAAGGCCATGACGATGATTGCTGCGCCATAGTCGCGACAAAGCGTAGCGCGCCGAACGAATTCAACGTGCCCGTCCTTGAGAGAAATAGAATTGACGATGCCCTTGCCCTGAATGCAGCGTAACCCGGCCTCTAGTACGGTCCATTTCGACGAATCGATCATGACCGGCACACGCGAAATATCCGGCTCTGCCGCGATGAGATTCAGGAACGTCGTCATGGCCTGCTCGGAATCCAGCAGTCCCTCATCCATGTTGACATCGATGATCTGCGCACCATTCTCCACCTGCTGACGCGCCACATCTAGGGCTCGCTCGTACTCACTGTTGAGGATCATCTTCGCGAAGGCCCGCGATCCGGACACATTAGTGCGCTCGCCGACGTTGACGAAGTTAGTTTCGGGCCGGATCTCAACCATCTCCAGCCCGCTCAGACGCATGTTGTTCGTCGGCACAGGACGAGTGCGTGGGACACGATCGGCCACTGCTTCGGCCATTTCGCGCACGTGCTCCGGCGTTGTGCCGCAACATCCACCGAGAATATTGAGAAATCCCGCTTCGGCATACTCCCGGGCCTGCGCGGCCATATACTCCGGACTCTCGTCATACCCACCCATTGCGTTGGGAAGTCCAGCGTTGGGGTAGAGTGACACGTAGGCACTGGATACCGTCGAAAGCTCCTCAATAAAGGGGCGCATCATGGCTGATCCCAGGGCGCAATTCAATCCGACAGACAGCAGATTCCGGGCATGTGCAACCGAGGTCCAGAACGCCGCAGGGGTCTGCCCCGAAAGCGTTCGGCCAGACATATCGGTGATGGTACCGCTGATCATCATTGGAATCGACAGACCCTGCTCATCAACAATCTCGGCCCAGGCTTTCAGTGCGGCCTTGGCGTTGAGTGTGTCTGTTATCGTTTCAAGGAGGATAAGGTCTGAGCCCCCTTCAACCAGTCCGAGGATCTGCTCCCGGAAGGATAGCCGCATCTGATCAAAGGTGACCGCCCGGGCTCCAGGATCGTTAACGTCCGGTGACATCGACAGCATCTTGGTTGTGGGTCCAATTGACCCTGCGACAAAGCGCGGACGCTCGGGCGTGCGGCGCGTCATTTCATCGGCTGCCTGGCGTGCCAGGGCAGCCCCCTGGCGGCTGATCTCACGGGCAAGGTGACCGAGGCCGTATTCGGCCTGTCCGAGCGGCGTTGACGAGAAGGTATTGGTCTCGATGATATCGCTTCCGGCACGCAGGTACTCAAGGTGAATTGCGCGGATGGCATCAGGTTGCGTTAGCACAAGCAGGTCGTTGTTGCCCTTCAGTGCGCTTTCGTGCTTGGCAAAACGCTCGCCGCGGTAATCTTCCTCTGTAAGTCGAAGGCGCTGGATCATGGTTCCCATTGCGCCGTCGAGCATCAATATGCGCTTCTGCAGAAGCGTGCGGATGTCATTCATTAGCGCAAATCTACGGTGTATCCAATGATGCGGACGGTCGATTCGGTGATGCTGTAGCGAATTCGTGAGCGCTCAACGGAGAGGACGTAGGTGCCGTCTTCATCAGCACGGATGCGACGGTATGGATGCGGCAACGGGTCGGCCGACAGGACCCGCTCGACGTATGTACGATGATCGGCTTGCACAGCACTAGCATCGAACTCCCAGATAACCTCAAACGGCTTTGCATCGATTTCATCCATCCACGGCAGCGCGCTTTCGGGGAAGGCATCGGCATAGGCCACATAGGGCTTGATGTCAAGGACCGGCGTCCCATCGAGCAGGTCGGTGTCTTCAACATGCAGAATGCGTCCACTGATGCCCAGCAACCGAACGCAGCTGAGACCGATCGGATTAGGTCGATGGGGCGATCGTGTTGCAAAGACACCACGTTTAGTGCGCCCTCGCGGAGGCTGAACAAGCGGCTTCCAGTGATTCACCCGGTCGAACACTGTGACCAGCCAGATCCGGTCGCAGCCGTCGAGGTCGCGCAGGGCCTGCTCAAAGTTCAGCCCAGCGTGCAGTTCAACGGTAGCCACCTGATGAGATTCGTCCCAACCAGTCTGGCGTGCTGCATTGTAGGGTTTCTGCGCTGATGTCCGAACCACACCGATGGGGCGCATGGTAAACACGGTTTGCTCTTCGAACGGCTCCGCTGGTACTTCGTTACTCATAGCTGTGCCGAGCCCCTTTACCAGGCCGAACCGATTGTCATGGAAATGATCAATCCGCCGAAGTCCGTGATCGGACTGAATCGCATACTTTCCAAGCCCTGGCCACCAAATGGCACGGTGTAGTACTTGAGATTCACGCCTACCTGGTTCCCTTTGCCAACAGGGCCGAACACGGCACCAAATCCTACCATCGCCCCGGGCCGAACGTAGGTGGTTGAGTAACCGAAGGATTCGAAGAATTCATAGAACCGTATGGGTGAACCGTAGTTGTCATAGTCGATATATGGGGTCCTGACGATCGTAGCAGCCACACCCCCAAAGGTCACAAACGGCCGAAAGGTCTCCTGCAGGGACTCTCGAAACAGACGGTACTGGATCGATACAGTCATCGGTATCATCAGCAGACGGTTGACCTTCTCGGCGACAACCAGCATGGTACCGTTCAGGAGTGCATTCTCAAACTCATCCGTGTTTCTACGTCCCGTAATAAAGGCATCGAAGTTCAAGGTCACCCCTGAGCCGATCTCGATCCCATAGTAGCCACCCACTGCCCAGCCGCTGGGGGAAAACAACAATGACATTCCAGCACTGTTGTAGGCTACGGCATGATTCGTGACATCGTCAAGTAAGGGGCGAACCGGCCGAAACATGATCGTCGTGTCTGTTACCGGTAGGTCTCCACCGGTGACCTGGGCCTGCGCTGGAGACAGAATGCAGACCATCACAAACAGGCCGATCAGTGCCGATTTGGCGAAAAATGATTCGATCATGGTTGGAATAGGTAGGGTCACTGACGCAAATCTACGACCGACGTCCATGTGGATAACATTGCTAATCCTTTCATTTTCCGTAGCTTAGTGGTTGATGACCGTGGATGACTTACAGCGTACCCTTCAAGCGGCCTTCCCCCTGGAAAGCGCCATGCCCGGCGATAACGTCGGGCTGCAGATTCGAGGTACATCCAAAACCGTGCAATCAGCCTTGTGCTGCATGGAAGTCACGGATGACGTTGTGAGCGAGGCAAATGAGCTCGGCGTTGAGGCGATCATAACGTTTCACCCGCTCATTTATTCGCCCCTTACCAGACTTGACGGAAGTGACCGCGTTAGCCGGCTTGTATTGCGATGCATTCAGTCAGATCTCTCGGTCTATTGTGTCCACACGGCCTTTGACGCGCATCCGCGCGGCACGAACAGACTGCTTGCCGACAAACTAGGACTTACAGCAATTCGGACGATCGATCCAAACCCGCGTGTGCAAATCGAGGCCGACGTTGAAGTGGGCATGGGGCTACTCGCCTCTTGCGATCTCGACTTTGACGAACTCCTAGCGCGCGTGACTGCGGTGTGCGGCCCTTCCCTGCGGTACAGCCCAGCCCCAAAGCAACAGGTTCGCACGGTAGCACTTGTGGCCGGAAGTGGTATGTCATTCTATGACAAGGTCGTCGGCACCGCTGATGTCTTCATCACGGCGGATGTGAAGTATCACGCATTTCATGCCGCCACCGGCAGGATCGGCCTGATCGATGCCGGACACTACGAAATGGAACAGTTTGTTGCCAAGGGCATGGCCCAAGAGCTTGAAAGGCACACCAGTTCGTTTAAGATCCACGTCAGCAGCGTCTGCCCAAATCCGGTCAGGTACGGCCTGCCTCAAAACGTCAGTGAAATAGCATTTTCAGAGATCTCCTAACATCATCTACCGGAGCACGCATGGAACAACAACTCCAACTTCTTGCCCAACTAGCCGCCGTCGATGCCGAGCTTGACGAGTTGCACGACGAACTTGGCGACCTACCCGTCGAGGTGAAGAAGATCGAGAAGGTGGTGCGCACGAAACAGGACGCCGTTGACGCGACCAAGGCCGCCCTCGAGGAGCTCCATCAATTGCGGAGCACAGCGCATGTGACCATGCAGGAAAGTCATGACAAGGAGCAGAAGCTGGCTCAACAGCAGTTCCAGGTCAAGAACAACCGTGAGTTTGATGCCATCACCAAGGAGATCGATCACCTCAAGCAGCAACGCGCTGACCTTGAAGAGCGGCTCCGCACGGCCGGCGTGACAGAGGAAAACCTCACTGCCACGCTTACTCAGCAGCAGGCCGAACTCGACGAGGTTCACGAGAAATTGGTCGAAAAGCAGAAGTCCCTTGAGGCCATGTCTGGCGACCAAAACGAGGACCTGAAGAAGTTCATTGCTCTTCGCCTGCAGATCATCGCCAAACTCGATGACACACTCGAGGCCGAGTATGAGCGCATACGCACGTTTCACAGTGAAGCCGCCGTGGCCCTTCGCAAGAACTCCTGCAGCGGATGCTACTCTGCGATTCCGTCGCAGCGCATCATGGAGATGAAGTACCAGCGCGATCGTCTCTACACCTGCGAGGCCTGCGGCAGAATCCTCTTCACCGAGGATGTCGCCGTGGACATCGAGCAGCTTCTCGAGGCCGGCTCATGAGTCAGCCAGTGGTTAGCCCCGTGGCCACACAATTGAAATGACAACAATCGTAGTGTCGGGGATTCCGGGCAGTCGCTGCCTCGGAGGCTTCGGCCTTCGGACAGAGGAAAGTCCGAACTCCGCAGAACAGTGCGCTTCCTAACTGGAAGGTGTCAAGCCGGTCGACCCTCGGGAGGCTGTCGAGACAACGGAAAGTGCAGCAGAAAGATACCGCCGATGGTCCGTGCCTGCACGGACACAGGTAAGGGTGAAATGGTGGGGTAAGAGCCCACCGGTCAGCGGGTGACCGTTTGGCCCGGTAAACCCCGCACGGAGCAAGATCAAGCAGAGCGCCGGACGTTTCGGCGTCGGATGGCTGTTCGTCATCCTACGCCCTCGCAAGGGGGCGAACGTCGCTCGGGTAGATCGCTAGAGGTCGGTGGTGACACCGATCCCAGAAAAATGGCTGCCTCCCCGCCGTTACTGGTGGGAAGACAGAATTCGGCTTACAGGGATCTCCGGTCTACGATTTGTTGCGCGTCCATAGTTTTGCACCACGTTGCATTCACGGGAATACTCTCATGAACTCACTTCGCCTGTCGCTTATCATCTTCGGTTTCTTTGCGCTGTCGCTGGCAGCTGCAGCGCAGGTCCGGGTTGTGGTGCTTCCATTCCGGAACATGGCCCACGACATCAAGTACAATCCCTGGAACTACCAGTTTGCCGACTCGCTGCGATCAGCCCTACTAGAAGCAGATCCGAGCGGAACGACGTACCAGATCGTCCCGGCCGACAGTGTGGAGCTGGCCTTAGCGGATCTCAACCTCGATCCTGATAATCCGCAGTACGAATCTGATATGTGGAAGGCCGTTCGAAACCTTAAAGCCCAAAAGGCTGTTCAAGGCAACTTCCAGCTCCGCGGCGATCGCGTGCTGATCAACTGCTACATCTACGACATGGAATCGATGCTATCCGACGCAACCAATCAGGCCAAGGATATCTACAAATCCCCTACGACGTACCTCGAAGCCATCCGCCCGATCGTCAAGCGTATTCGTCCAGGACTTTCACCACAGTGACCGACAAGAACACGACCAATGACCTTTGACCTGCCCGTCATCCAGACCCCCGAACATACCTCAGCGCGACGCCCTGAGTGGCTGAAGGTACGCGCTCCTGGCGGAGATGATTACGCCCGCATCAAATCGATGATGCGCTCCAAAGCACTTCATACGGTATGTGAGGAAGCCCGCTGTCCGAATATCTCGGAGTGCTGGAACGCCGGCACGGCCACATTCATGATCCATGGAGATACATGTACTCGGTCATGCGGTTTCTGTGCCGTAAAGACCGGACGCCCCCTACCTGTCGATCACGATGAGCCAAGACGGGTTGCGGAGGCTGTGGCTGCAATGAACCTCAAGCATGCCGTTATTACGTCCGTCAACCGCGACGAGCTCAAAGACGGTGGCTCGGTCATCTGGGCTGAAACGATCCTTGCCGTGCGTCAGGCCTCCCCTGAGACAACCATCGAGGTGCTGATCCCAGACTTCAAAGGTAATCTCGAAAACCTGCAGCGTATTGTTGACGCCCGGCCGGATGTGTTGAATCATAACACCGAAACCGTTCCGCGCCTCTACAAGCATGTGCGTCCTCAGGGTCGGTTTCAATGGACCCTCGAGGTTCTCCGCAGAGCGAAAGATCTCGGGATGCGCACCAAGACTGGGATCATGCTGGGCCTTGGCGAAACGCCGTCGGAGATCCTCGATACGATGGTCGAACTTGCCAACGTCGATGTCGATGTGCTGACGCTCGGACAGTACCTACAGCCGACCAAGAATCACCTCCCGGTGGACCGATTCGTACACCCTGATGAATTCAAACACTACGAAGTCGAGGGTTTACGTATGGGCTTTGACGTCGTAGAGTCGGGACCGCTGGTCCGCAGCTCCTACCACGCCGAGCGCCACGTCTGATGCGATATACGGTCCTCGGCAGCGGCACTTCAACGGGTGTGCCCACGGTGGCCTGTGAATGTGCGACCTGTACAAGCTCTGATCCCCGTGACAAACGGCTGAGAACATCGTTGATGGTGGAAAGCGAGTCGACGCGAGTCATCATCGATACGTCATCAGACTTCCGAGCGCAGATGCTTGCCCACAGCGTGCTTGAGATTGACGGTGTTGTTTACACCCATCATCACTTCGACCATATCGGTGGATTCGACGATCTCCGTCCCTACGCCTTCCGGCGCGGCGTATCGGTACCAGTCTATGCGATGGCGGAGACAATTGGAGTGCTACGTTCGACGTTTCCCTACGCCTTTGGACTCGTTGAATCGACTGGAGCATCGATCCCGAATGTCGAGCTCCATACGATTACAGAAGATCCATTCTCGGTCGGCGATATCGACATCCTGCCAATTCCACTTCGCCACGGACAGCGCATGCGAGTCAATGGCTATCGAATCGGCGCTGTTGCCTACTGTACCGACACGAACCACATCCCTGCAACCTCAATGCAGCTTCTGGAGGACCTTGACGTGCTCATCCTCGATGGTCTGCGATGGGAACCACATCCAACGCATTTCATGATCGAGGAGTCGTTGGAGATTATCGACCGCCTTCGTCCAAAGCGCACCTACCTGACGCATATCGCCCACCAGATACTTCACGCCATCGATTCCGAGAAACTACCCCCGTCTGTGCAGTTCTGCTACGACGGTCTCGTTATCACGTCGTAGGATCAGCGTCGTTCGTTTCGTGATTCTCTTCGAGATTCACGTCGTTACGCTCTGGCTCGCCAACTTCATCAATAGGCGCTACAGCGGCCTCGTCAACCGGATCTGCGTCCGCCTCCTCGACAACGTCCTCGGACTCATCGGACGACGTTTCCCAGTAGGCACCGGAGGTGGCCTCCGTTGTGTCCTGCGACGATGCCGGCGATGTAGCGCCGGCCGTGGGGAGTTCACCCTCAAGCAGCAGCGCTAGCTGCTTGCGCAGCGTACGATGATCAGTCTGGATGGAGAACGATTCATCGGTGTCAATCATGGTCGTGGTAGTCTTGAGAAGGTCGTCAATCTCGCGCAGCTTCGGAAGATCTGAAAGCGAATTCAAGCCGAACACACGGAGGAACTCCTCGCTCGTGCCATACAGCAGAGGCTTACCAGGTGACTCCGAACGCCCCACCATACCGGCTAGCCCCTTCTCTACCAGAGAATTGACAACTTCACTTGAATTGACACCACGAATGGCATCGATCTCGCCCTTGGTGATGGGTTGACGGTACGCGATGATCGCGACCGTCTCGAGCGCAGCCTGTGTCAAACGTTTCCGGTTCTTGGCCTTGAGCAAACGCTGCACCAGCATGCCATGCTGCGGCGTGGTAGCAAACTGAAAGCCACCGGCGATCTTCACGATGCGGTATGGACGTGCTGCAGTTTCGAGATTGGTGTTGATCTCTTCGACGAGTTCGTCAAAGTAGCCCTTGGGCACATCGAACGACGGAACAACGAGCTCAGCCACAGGCGTCATCGTCTCCCCTTCAAGCGGCAACGCCTGTTGTCCAGGCGACTGATGCGAAGGGTCCTCAAGCACAAGAATCCGATGAAGCATTCGCCAGGTAAGGGGCTCTTCACTTGCAAAAATGAGGGCTTCTAGTGCGCTGCACTGATCGTTACGGTCGAGCGTAAAAAAGTACGGCAGCTCGCGCGTCTGCATGTCCCGCTGCAGTGCCTGCTGTTCTAGTTCGGTCATTCGAGTTTTCCTTCGTGTTGATCTTCCGTCGGTTCGGTCTGCGTGTCGGCAGCCTCACCGGTGGAACGTTCGGCAATAATGATATCATCGTGGCGCACGTCCTGCCGGATCATGATTCGCTGATTCTTGGCCAACTCCAGAAGCGCCAGAAACGTCACCACGATATGCAATCGTGAAAGTCCAACAACAAGGGCGAACAACGAGGCCGATGATGACGACTTCAGCACATGCATGATCTCCTCAGACTTTTCTTCGACTGAGATTGGAAACTGTGCAACGATATGCGGATCTGCCTGCTCAGGAGCCTTGTCGATGGCACGCTTGAGCGCTTTGAGAAGATCGAACAGCGTCGCATTGCGATACGCCCCGGTCTCGGCAGCGTGGATCTCTTCGGCCTCGAAAAGTTGACGGTAGAGAACGTACTTCTGATTTTCAGCCGAAAGCATCAACGAGTCAGATGCCTCCCGGAACCGCTTGTACTCAAGCAGTCGCTTGACCAATTCAGCCCGCGGATCAGATTCATCGATCTCACCAAGTGCCGTGGCGGCTGACTCCTGACGCGGCAAAAGCATCTGGGCCTTGATCTGCACCAGCATAGAGGCCATGACCACGAACTCACCGGCAAGCTCCAGATCCAGGAACTCTAGTACTTTAACGTATTCGAGGAACTCCTGTGTGATCGATGCGATCGGGATGTCATAAATATCCAGCTCGTCCCTCTTAATGAAGAAGAGCAGGAGGTCGAGAGGACCTTCGAAATTCTGTAGACGAACGCTGTACATCCGGTTACTGATTCTCCCATTCATGGCCCTGCGCAATTCGGGCCAATCGTCCAACATACTCTCGCGGCACCCGGCCGGAGAAGGCCGTCGTGATCTCGTACGGTATCGTTCCAGCCCACGCGGCGAGCTCGACGGCATCGATGCTTTCGACGTGTCGCCCTGGATGGGATTGGCGCCCCAACAAGATGACCTCGTCGCCGATTTCAACATCGGCATCACCAACATCAACCATCAACTCATCCATGCAGATACTACCGACTACTCGGCAGCGCCGTCCACCGATGAGACACTCCGCGTGACCGGAAAGACTCCGCAAGTACCCGTCGCCATAACCGATCGGCACCGTGACGATCGTCGTTTCCTCCGTGACCATGTACCGACGTCCGTAACTGACGGTCTCACCGGGCCAGGCCCGACGTTTTGAAACAACACGGGAACGGACCGACATGACCGGACGGAGCGTCATTTCATCGCTGGTAGCATGCGCATAGCCGTAGATGGCTATGCCCGGACGAACAAGCGTGAAATGGGTTTCCGACGACTGCCACAACGCACCGGTATTGGCCGCGTGCACCCACACAAAGCTACACCCGTCATCGACGAGTTTTCGGTGCGTTTGCTCGAAGGTGGATAACTGCTCGTGCAGAAATGCACTTCCCGGCTCATCCGACGTGGCAAAGTGTGTGCAAAGCCCATCGAGCGTTACCCCCGGTAGTGAACGGATCACACGCGCGGCCTCGACGGCATCCCGTGGGCGAAAACCTTCGCGCAGCATTCCAGTGTCGATGTACAGGTGCACCGAGACCAGCCGGGAATACATCTGCGCTGCTTCCGAAAGGGCACGCAACTGCTCGAGGTCGCACCCCACCGTGATCAGATCATGCATCACAACAACACCAACCTCGTGGGTTTCAACTGGCGTGAGTACGAGGATTGGACATGTGATCCCGCTCCGACGAAGTGCCACGGCCTCATCGACAAAAGCAACGCCAAGGACATCAATCCCCAATTCGACGAGAGCTCGGGCGATCGGCCTCATGCCGTGACCATAGGAGTTTGCCTTGACCATGCCAAGGACAGCCTTGCCATCAGCACGCGATCGCACACGTGAGAGGTTCCATTCCAGCGCATCAAGGTCGATGACGGCATGCGTAGATCTCATGCGGCACCCCCTGAGGCATCTGCCCATTCGAAGGACCGCTTGATCTCTTCACGTGTAAGACCAGCGCCAAGTGCACAGAGGAGCTTGATACGGGCCTTCTGACCATTGAGGTAGTCGGCAAAGATCACACCGGCCTCATGCAAATGCCGTCCAGCCCCCTCGTAAGCATATATGTGCTCGACGCGCCCCACAGGACAGCGCGAGACCAACACAACTGGTATTCCATCACCTACCGCCTCCTTGAGCGCATAGTACACGGGTGGCGTGACGTTACCCACGCCAAAGGCCTCAATGACCATACCGGCCACGTCGCGGCTGCGGACAAGTTCGATCAGCAGTGAATCCATTCCCGCGTACGACTTCAGCAGTGGCACAAATGCAGGAAGGTCCTTTACGGAATATGTTTCTCGATGAAAGGGGGCTCGGTGGATGAACACGACGCCGTTGGAGATGCGTCCGACCGGACCGAAGTCGAAACTGGCAAACGTCGAGAGCTCCTGGGTGTCGGTCTTGGACGTCTCTGACGCGGCCGTGATGACCCCACCGAGACATACCAGAACGCCCAGACCTCTGGCAGCAGCGCTGGCGGCTACGGTAACGGCATCTCGCAGATTCCGTGGACCATCCCAGTCTGGCTCGCTACTGTTGCGCATGGCACCAATCACGATGATGGGCTTCTCGGTCCGAACCGAGCAATCCAGAAAGTAGGCGGTCTCCTCAAGTGTGTCAGTTCCATGCGTCAGAACGACCCCGTCAACAGACTCGTCAGCCACATAGCTGGCAACGATCCGCGAAAGTTCGAGCATTCGGTCAGTAGTGATATGGGGTCCAGGGAACGTCCCGTACTCATGGACCATGATATCGGCTACCGAGCGTATACCTGGTATGCGCGAAAGGATCTCGCCCCCCGACATGCTTGGCACCACCCCACCCCATTCCGCATCGAGCGTGGAGGCGATGGTACCACCGGTGAAGATGATGACGATTCGTGATTTTGCTGTTTCTGGCACGGAGTTCATTCGGCTATTGCGACCGCGAAGATAGGGGCATGGTTCGTAGTTTTGTAGCCCATGATCACGGCCAATCCCCATCTGCAGAACATTTCAGCGTACACACCCGGTGCGACGCCGGAGCAGATAAAAGCACAATTCGGGCTCGAGCACGTTGAAAAGCTTGCCTCGAACGAAAATCCGCTTGGGTGTTCGTCCGTCGCACGCGATGCTGCTATCAGAGCTCTCGACCAGGTTCAACTCTACAACGATGGTGGACACGCTCTGCGGCTCCGACTGGCGGCCTTTCATGGGGTTGATGCTGATTCTATCAGCGTTCATAACGGTAGCGATGCGATCATCCACCAGATCATGAGGACCTTTCTTCTGCCGGGCCAGACCGCATTGAGTAGTGCCGGAACATTTGTGAGCTTTCCCATTGCGGTGGCTGCTGCTGGCAGAGAGTGCCGCACCGTTCCCCTGTCGTCGGACTATCGCTACGATACAACGGCACTTGCCGATGCCATTGATGAGACAACAAAGGTGATCTACATCGCCAACCCAAACAACCCGACGGGCACACACATTGAATCGGTAGAACTCGAAGCACTCCTTGATCGGGTGCCCGATACAGTTCTCGTTGTGCTTGATGAGGCCTATATCGAATACGGCAGGCATTTGCATCCGGAGACCTACCCCACCGATGCACATGCGGTTCGTCCCAACGTCATTCGTCTTCGCACATTTTCGAAGGCCTATGGTCTGGCCTCCCTGCGAATCGGCTATGCGATCGGTGATCCCGATGTCATCCAGTGGCTCAATCGGACAAAGCTCCCGTTTGACCCAAACGGCATCGGCTGCGCCGCCGCGATCGCTGCGCTTGATGATCAAGACTTTGTGCGTCAAACCGTGGAGCTCAATTCCGAGTGCCTTGCCGTTATGGCATCGGCAGCTCGGCAGGCCGGTTTTCACGTCGCTCGTCCGAGCGCCAACTTCATCATGATCGATCTGGGGTCTGCCGATCGGGCAAAGGCCTTTCATCGATCACTTCTCGAAGGGGGCTTTATCAGTCGCCCCCTGACGGCATTCGGACTACCCGGATGCGTCCGCATCAGCACTGGAACTCTTGAGCAGTCCCGGGCTCTGTCTGACCTACTTCTTCAGCTCGGCATGTTCGAAGAGTCCGTTGCCAAAACATCCACTCACCACCAACCTGTTGTCTGAAATGAACGCAACGGAAGACTTTCTGCCGCTCAACGGCACCGATCACATCGAGATTTACTGCGGTAACGCGAAGCAGTCATCGTACTTCTACCGGACAGCGTTCGGGTTTCAGCTTGTGGCCTACTCCGGACCTGAAACGGGCGTGCGTGACCGTGCATCGTATGTGCTGCAGCAGGACAAGTTCCGTTTGGTGCTTACCACGCCGATGCACCCGGATGGCCCCATCACCGAACACATTGCTAAGCATGGTGATGGTGTGAAGGTTTTAGCCCTGTGGGTCGATGACGCGAGGGCATCATGGCAGGCAACCACCGCGCGCGGAGCTGTCAGCGTTCAGGAGCCAACCGTTCTAACCGACGAGCATGGCGAGGTCGTCGTTGCGTCGATCAAAACCTACGGTGACACGATCCACACGTTCGTCGAGCGCAAGAACTACCTTGGCGCATTCATGCCCGGTTACAAGGCTATGGATGACGGCTACAAGACCGAACCTGTTGGACTTATGTACGTCGATCACTGCGTCGGCAATGTTGAGCTTGGACAAATGAACTCCTGGGTGAAGTTCTACGAAGATGTCCTCGGATTCAAACTACTCATCACGTTCGATGACAGCGACATCTCCACCGAGTACTCAGCTCTCATGTCGAAGGTCGTCTCCAACGGCTCCGGCTACGTGAAGTTCCCGATCAACGAGCCTGCACAGGGTAAAAAGAAGAGTCAGATCGAAGAGTATCTCGATTTCTATCACGGATCTGGTGTTCAGCACATCGCCGTGGCAACCAACGATATCCTGCACACGGTTGGGGAACTGCGCCGCAGGGGCGTTCAGTTTCTCAACGTACCGAACACGTATTACGATGATCTGATCGAGCGCGTCGGTACCATTGATGAGAACATCAATGACCTACGCGACCTCAACATCCTTGTTGACCGTGATGATGAGGGATACCTGCTACAGATCTTCACCAAGCCCGTCGAAGACCGTCCCACATTGTTCTTCGAAATCATTCAGCGCCGTGGCGCACGCTCCTTTGGAAAAGGTAATTTCAAGGCCCTGTTCGAATCTATCGAGCGCGAGCAGGCCCTAAGAGGTAACTTGTAATCCACCATCAGTTGTTCCACCACCAACGCCGTCGTATGGCTTCATCAGCAAAAAAGGGATCGGCTCTGGCCTCCCACTTCCCCGGGCATAACCCGTTCCTCGAATCGGTCAATGCCTATTTCGATAAGGCCGCAGCGATCATGGACGTCCCGAAGGGGCTCCTTGAGCAGATCCGCGTCTGCAACTCGGTCTATTACATGCAATTCCCTGTCCGCATCAAGGGCGGCATCCAGGTGATCCAGGCATGGCGTGCCGAGCATAGCCATCACAAGCTGCCCACAAAGGGTGGTATCCGCTATGCCATGACGGTGGACCAGGACGAAGTGCAAGCCCTGGCAGCACTGATGACCTACAAGTGTGCCGTGGTCGACGTGCCATTCGGTGGTGGCAAGGGTGGCATTCGCATTGACCCGAAGCAGTACACCGAAGAAGAACTCGAGCGCATCACGCGCCGCTACACCGCCGAACTCATCAAGAAGAACTTCATCGGCGCTTCGGTTGACGTTCCAGCTCCGGACTACGGCACTGGCCCTCGTGAGATGGCATGGATCGCCGACACCTACCAGTCCATGGTCAAGGACGACATCAACGCCCTTGGCTGCGTTACCGGTAAGCCGGTTGGTCAGGGTGGCGTGCGTGGTCGTACGGCAGCCACCGGTCGAGGTCTGTTCTTCGCCGTGCGCGAGGCGGTCAACGATCCAAAGCTCATGAAGAAGATGAAGATGACCACGGGTCTTTCCGACAAGCGCGTCATTGTGCAAGGTTTCGGCAACGTGGGCTACTATGCTGCCAAGTTCCTTTATGAGGCCGGAGCAACAGTCGTGGGCGTGATCGAGTGGGACGGCGCTGTCGTCAACCCGAAGGGTATCGACATCAATGCCCTGCAGACGCACCGTTTAGCCAAGGGATCGATCACCGGTTTTGCCGGTGCCAAGACGATCAAGGATGGCAACAGCGTTCTTGAGTACGATTGCGACATTCTCGTTCCTGCCGCCCTGGAGTCACAGATCCATAAAGGCAATGCCTCCAAGATCAAAGCTAAGATCATTGCCGAGGGTGCCAACGGGCCAATCACCTCGGAAGCTGAACCGATCCTGCTGAAAAAGGGCATTCTGGTCATGCCAGACATGTTCGTAAATGCAGGTGGCGTTGTGGTTTCCTACTTTGAATGGCTGAAGAATCTTTCGCACGTGCGCTTTGGTCGCATGGATAAGCGCTTTGAAGAAGGGTCCAACCTGCGCATCGTTGATACAGTGGAGCGCCTGACCGGTAAGAGTCTCACACTAGCAGAGCGTCAGGTCATCGCTCGTGGAGCCGACGAAGAGGATCTTGTGAATTCTGGTCTCGAGGATACGATGATCAGCTCATATCATACAATCGGCGAGATCTACTTCGGTAATCCGAAGGTCAAGGACATGCGCACAGCAGCCTTCGTGAGCTCGATCGACAAGATCGCAACGTCATACTTGTCGCTGGGCATCTTCCCATAAGGCCAATACATTTGGTTGAAATGCAAACGCCGCACCGGAGATAATCCGGTGCGGCGTTTTTCTATTCTTCAGCGTTGATCAGTGGAGGATAAGCTTCCGAATCGTGCGTCCACTATGTGACCCATCGATCGACAGAACGTAGAGGCCACCCGCAACAACAGCTCCGCGCAGATCGCGCCGGTCCCAGCGCAGCTCGCCACTGCCATGGATCTGTCCTATGCGTTCTCCAGCTGCCGTGAACACCGTCACGGACAGATCTTCGTTGTCGAGCCCCTTAACAGTCACCTCGCCAGCGGCGGGATTTGGATACACTCGGATAGACGTGGCGTCTGAAGACTCGTCATCCGCATCTACACTGGTCACCTCCGTACGGGCCACAACAAAGGTCACCAGACCATAATCCGTGCTGATACCAACAAGACCGTCTTCCCCACTCTCCTGTGTTGTTTCGATACAGAGTGAAAACTTGTCGCCCTGTTTGAGATCGATCGGTGTATCAGGAAATGGTGAGAGGCTCCAAGTCGCAGCCGATGGGCCAGACAGGCGAATTCCGGTGATCCGCGTTGCCTCGCACGGCATAGGGACAGACTCATTACAAATGCGCTCACCAAACTTACCCTTGGCAAACCAAAGTGTATCGCGATTGAACTGCAGCGACGGTGTTCCTTCGCCTGAGACCGTCAGCGTCTGCGACCCGATGTTCGTAAAGAACGTAATCTTGGCTGTGAACGGACCGGGATCCTTAGGTAGAATACGAAGCTGAAGATCACGCCGCTCATTCACATCTAATGTGAAGGGAGCTGTAAGATTCAACACTTCAACCTTGACGATCGGCTCTGCAGAGAAGGAGGTGACAACAACTGGAGAGCCACCCTCATTCACAAGCATGCCTGTAAATGTGGTGTCACGCGAAAGACAGGCTACCCACGGCGCGAGCGCCAATGATGATGACGCGAGGACCAGCTTACCCGGCCCAGCGACGGAAACAATCTTGACCGTGCATGTTCTCGAGGAAACCGTGTCGCACTTGTTAAACACCGCACACCGGTACACACCGCTATCTGCTTTTGTTACCCCGGCAATGCGCAAAATTCGATCCTTACCCGAGGGCACAATTGCACCATCACGGTACCATTGGTACACGAGCGATTCTCCACTGGCCTCCATCGACAGGACAAGCGTGTCACCGACACGGAGAGATCGGTCGATAGGTTGCGTGCGGACCTGCGGGAGCTCAGTCACATCAAGCTTCGCCTCCGACGATGTAACGCTCGGTGAACACGAGCCTTCAATGCGACAGCTGTAGCTTGCCTCGTCGAACAATTCAGCCCGTGCGAACCGTAAGATCGGAAGTGTGTCCTCAGGCATCGGCGAGCCATTCTTTAGCCATTGATATCGAAGATCCGAGCCCGTGGCAGCAACGGAAAAAGATACACTGTCGCCATCGCAAATAGCCCGCGGCAGGGGCTGACGAGTGATCTGTGGTCGTTCACCAATGGTCACCTGCACTTCATTGGAATTGACGCTAGTCGAACAAGCGAAGATCACGCATTGATAAACGCCTGCCTCGGCCTGCGTCACCTGATTGATCGTCAATACGGGGTTTGTGCCCCCGGGGATATCTACACCATTGCGGCGCCAGCGGTAAACCACATTCGATCCTGTCGAAGACACCGTAAGGGTAAGGGGCTTGCCAGCGCAAACGAACGTTGGCTGCGGCTGTAGTGTGATGTTGGGTCCAGCCTGAATTGTAATGGCAGCCGTCCGAGTTATCTCCTCCTGCGTGGTCGCATCGACCATGCGAATGATATAATTGCCGGCCGGCACCGATGCCGGGATTTCGTACACGGTGGAGAGTCCAGATGCAGCGGTGGTATTGATCACCTCGGTGGTCTGGAAATTGTCACGCGACATTTCTACTCGAACCAAACCCAGCCCCGTCTGCTGCCATTCGACATCGACACGCGTCCCGGTACAGAATGATGCGCCGGCAACAGGCTTCGTGAAGTTCGCTCCAGTAACCGTGATGTTGATGTTCCCCGTAACGGCCCAGTCGTCTGCATCAGAATCATTCCCGTCGCCATTGACGGCATTACCGACTCCAGCGAAATTGTACACCCCGTGAGCAGCAGGAGCGGTCCATTGAAAACCAAACCGTGCACCGTTGCCACCAAAGGCCGTCGTCTGCGTGTGTGTAAGCTCACCCGCACGGATTTGCGTGTTGGGCCCCGGCGTGAACGTACCGACGTTACCCGTGCCGCTTCGGAACGCAAGATTAAACCCCGCGTTTCTTAGCTGGCCGTGGTTCACGACGAACGTGTAGGCATTCACTGAGCCCGTCTTGACAGTTCGTGGGCCCTCGAGCAGAACGTTGGTATTGGCGGAAGCTCCACCATGACAACCACCACACCCGACGACGTATGACCCCGTTTTACCCCCACTGTTTGCCAGGGTAATCGCCGGGACGATTATGGCAGCCACAGCGACCGTCGTGAGTATGCGACAAAGCGATCGTGAAATCTTCATGACAATCTTTCCTTTCTTCGACAGATTGGGCCCAAAATAGCGCGGGCCAATGCAAAACCATTGGCCCGTGCATAAAGGTTTCGGTTGAGAACAGAATTAGGAATTTGAGAAGAGCTTGGCCTTGACGGCGATGGTCTCTCCAATACTGCGCCCAACAACACCAGCCTTGCCCGTGATGCTGTGATCTGCCAGTCCAACGGTAAAGCTCGCTTCGATCATAGCAAGATTACCTGATGCCCGCTTCTTCGTTTCAGCAGATTCCGGAAGGTACGTGATGCTGATGGTAGCCGTGCTGGGCTTGGTCACGCCATGACACGTAAACGATCCAACAGCTGTCGCCGTAACAACACTGCGGCCATCCTTGGTGGTAACCTTAACGTCCTTCAGTGACTTTACATCAAAGTTGATCGTCGGGTACTCATTGGCGTCGAGCCACATCGCATCGTACATATGTTCATCGCGCTTGCTGTTTGCTGTCTTCATCGTCAACACCTTAACAGTGATGGTTCCCGAGGTCGCCTCGAGATTCGCTGCATCGAGCATGAACGACCCGTCAACTCCGTCGGCGTTCCCGGTCATCTTCTCCATCGGTGCGTCTGAGACGAATTCAATGGCATTCTTTCCCACCGCATTGTTGAGTGTGTACTTCTTTGCTCCGCCGGCCGCACCGGGAATGGATGTTGCTGTCGAAATGGTCACGACGGCAACGAGTGCCGTCAAGGTCATGAGAGCTGTTCGCATGGGAACGGTCTTTCGTGATAGTGAAAAGGGTTGCAGATTATTTATGTGTTGCACCACGCATATTACGCACGATGCTGGCAAGTATTGCACAGGCATCGGCGATCTCCTGCTGCGTCGTGTGCGTACTGACCGAGATTCGAACCGCCGCCCGAGATTCAGCGGCTGAACGCCCCATAGCAATCAACACGTGCGATGGCTGCTGACTGCCCGAAACGCACGCGCTGCCATTTGAGACGGCAACGCCAGCAATATCCATCGATTGGATGATCGCCTCACCATCGAGTCGGTCAGCATCGAGAAACGAGATGTTGAGAATGTTCGGCAGCCCCCCCTGCTCGGGAGTATTCATTCGCACATCCGGGACGTCACGCATGATCAGTTCCCGCGCAGAGGCGATCAGCATGGACATGTGTGCGGCACGTTGCTCCAATTCGGCCATGGCACGAGACACCGCTGTGGCAAAGCCTACGATGAGCGCCACGGGCTCGGTACCGGCACGGCGGTTGCGCTCTTGACCGCCCCCGTGCTGATGGGACTTGAAGTCGAGCCCCTTACGGATGAACATTGCGCCAACACCCTTCGGACCATGGATTTTATGCGCTGAGAGCGAAAGAAAATCAACACCGAGCTCCTGCACATTAACAGTAACCTTGCCAAAGGACTGCACAGCATCGCTGTGCAATAGAGCCTGCGGAAGTGCGCGGCGAATCTCGGCAAGGGGCTGAATGATGCCGGTCTCATTGTTGGCATGCATGACGCTAACAAGGTTTGCGGGAGAATCGAACCGACGAAGCGACTCCGGATCGATCATGCCGTCCTGGTCAACAGGAATGATCTCAACATGACGTCCAGCGGCCCTCTCAGCCTCGGCAGGATGCAGCACTGCATGATGCTCGGTAGCAGCAACGACAAGACGTTCGGCTAACCCGGATTCATGAAGCACACTCTTGATAATAGTGTTATTCGACTCGGTGCCGCCGCTTGAAAAGATGATCTCCGCCGGATGCGCATTAAGAGCCGAAGCAAGGGTAGTGCGGGCCGTCTCAATGGCTACCCGAGCTTTGCGTCCGAGACCGTAAATGCTTGAAGCATTACCATATTGGTCCGTTAGCCATGGCATCATGGACTCAAGGACATGACCATCAAGGGGCGTCGTGGCGCTGTTATCGAGGTATATCATCAGGCTCGACCAAAGCCTTTGTAGAGGTCGAACTTGGCGCTGTAGAGAACGATGTTCAGATTCTCATCGCGCAGGGTCCCACCCGACGGCGACAGATAGAACGTCCCCGTGCGGCCGGTCGGCATCTTCGATAGAACCCCCGATTCATCGACAAAGAACGTTACGATCTTGTAGCCGAGATGCTCCGGCGCCGACGCAGCCTGTGCAAGAAGGTTCTCAGGTGTGTACAGACGCAGATCTGGTTCCATGGGACGGCAAGTTCTCATTGTGGTGAATTCCCTACGTCGGGCCTCAAAAATAACCAGTAATTTTGCCCCTTCGCCGAAAGATGTCGGCACGAGGGACCTGCCTCGTTCGTCATTGGCCCATCCTGTCACCAATAGCTGTCACGTCATGCTCAAATTTCTGCAGTCGCTCATCGGCGGTTCCAAACACGAAAAGGACGTCAAAGAGATTCGACCGATCGTTGACCAGATCAATGGCCACTTCGCCGGACTCTCCTCCCTTTCAGATCAGGACCTTCGTGCACGTACCGACGAGTTCCGTGATCGCGTCCGCGAGGCCGTTGCAGATCTCAAAGCTGAGGCCGAAGAAATTCGCGAGCGGCTGCGGACTGACATGACGATGGACCATGCGGAGCGCTCCGATTTGTATGCTCGACTGAATAGCAACGAGCGCGAACAGTTCGAGGCAACGCAACAGGCCCTAAACGACATCCTCCCAGAAGCCTTCGCCGTTGTCAAGGAAGCCTGTCGACGCCTGGTCGGACATCGATATATGGTCGTCGGCAATGAGCAGACCTGGGACATGGTCCCCTACGACGTGCAGCTCATCGGTGGTATCGTGCTTCACCAGGGTAAGATCGCCGAAATGGGCACGGGCGAAGGTAAGACGCTGGTTTCTACACTGCCCCTGTACCTCAATGCCCTAGCCGGACGTGGTGTACACCTGGTCACAGTCAACGACTACCTTGCACGACGTGACCGCGAGTGGATGCGCCCGATCTTCGATTTCTTGGGTGTGAGCACTGGCTGTATCCAGTCGGACATGCGTCCAGACGATCGCAAAGTGCAGTATGGATCTGACATCACATGGGGAACGAACAATGAGTTCGGCTTTGACTATCTGCGCGACAACATGGTCACCGACCCGCAGGATATGGTCCAGCGCGGACACTGGTTTGCCATCGTCGATGAGGTCGATTCCGTTCTGATTGATGAGGCCCGTACGCCCCTTATCATCTCAGGTCCGGTAACGGCCGGTAGCACAGAGACAGCCTTCGTCGAAATGAAGCCCCGTGTGCAGCGCCTTGTCGATGCACAGGCACGCTTCGTCAACAGCATCGTGGCCGAAGCCGAGAAGCTCCTCGCCACCGGCTACAAGGAAGACCGAATCAACGCTGGCGTGAATCTTCTGCGAGCCAACCGCGGCATGCCAAAGCAGAGCAAGCTTCTGAAGATGCTTCAGGAGCCGGATGCGATGAAACTCCTTCGCGACACGGAACTCGACTACCTGCGCGACCAGGGTCAGCGTATGAACATCATCGATCAGGAGCTCTATTTCACAGTTGATGAAAAGAATCACCAGATCGACATTTCGGATAAGGGGCGAGAACTGCTGACCTCGTCGCAGGAAGACCCGGAAATGTTCGTGATCCCCGACATTGCGGCGCAGATGAGCGCCCTTGAAGGTGATGCATCAATTTCTGCTGAGGATAAGACGCTGCGCCGTGACGATATGATGCGCGTGTTTTCGGATCGTTCAGATCGCATCCACATCGTCAACCAGCTGCTACGTGCCTACACGCTCTACGTCCGTGACGACGAATACGTTGTCCAAGACGGAAAGATCAAGATCGTTGATGAGTTCACGGGTCGTATCCTGGAAGGTCGTCGCTATTCAGATGGACTTCACCAGGCCATCGAGGCCAAAGAAGGCGTTTTTGTCGAACAGGATACCCAGACCTTTGCCACCGTTACCCTGCAGAACTACTTCCGTCTGTATCACAAGCTAGCTGGCATGACCGGTACGGCTGAGACCGAGGCAGCTGAGTTCTGGCAGATCTATACTCTCGACGTTGTGGCAATCCCGACGAACCGTCCCGTGCAGCGCAAGGACCTGGATGATTTTATCTACCGCACGAAGCGCGAGAAGTACAACGCCGTGGTCGAGGCCGTGCAGCTTGAGCTTGCGGCCGGACGCGCAGTACTGGTAGGAACCACGAGCGTTGAGGTTTCTGAGCTGCTGAGCAAGATGCTCAAGCGGGCCAATGTGCCCCACAACGTGCTCAACGCCAAGCAGCACCAACGTGAGGCTGAGATCGTGGCCAACGCCGGAAAGAAGGGCGCTGTGATGATCGCAACGAACATGGCCGGTCGTGGTACGGATATCAAGCTCGACGGTGACGTAAAGGAGAAAGGTGGCCTTGCCATCATTGGTACGGAACGTCACGAAGCCCGCCGCATTGACCGTCAGCTTCGGGGTCGAGCCGGCCGTCAGGGTGACCCGGGATCGTCGCAGTTCTTCATCTCACTCGAAGACGATCTGATGCGCCTCTTCGGCGGCGAGCGTATCGCTGCCGCCATGCAGCGCATGAAGGTGCCCGAAGGCGAACCGATCCAGAGCGGCATCGTGACCAAGGCCGTGGAAAATGCCCAGAAGAAGGTTGAAGGCAACAACTTTGGCATCCGCAAGCGCCTGCTCGAATACGACAACGTGATGAACCAGCAGCGCGAAGTCATTTACGACCGCCGACGTCACGCTCTGATGGGTGAGCGCCTTCGCAGTGAGATCCTTGAGTATGCGTCCGAGCTATGCGGACAGTGGTATGACGAACACCACCCGTCGGGTGATCATGATGCCTTCATGAATACGATTCGAGCCAAGATGCTGTGCGAGCCAAGCGTATCGGCACAAAGCTTCACGTCGGACAGCAAGGAGCAGGTCATGGAGCGTGTGATGGAAGCCGTCGTTGAGTTCTATGACCGTAAAGAGTCCATGCTCGGACACGACTTCATGTCGCAGCTTGAGCGTGTGGCCGCCCTGCGCGCTGTGGACGACGAGTGGCGCGAGCACCTGCGCGTGATGGACGACCTCAAGGAGGGGATCTATCTGCGGGCCTATGGTCAGAAGGACCCGATCCTGGAGTACAAGCAGGAAGCCTACCGCGTCTTCCTTGAGCTGCTCACGCAGATCAACGAGGCCACAGTATCATTTGCATTCAAGTACTTCCCGCAATTTGCTGAGCGCGCGGAGCGTCAAGCCCCAACACGTCCTGCGGCAACGGTCGTACCGTCCGTTACGACCTCCACCCCGACGCGTCAGCTTCGATTTTCGCATCCGAGCGCCACATCAACCTCGACGCTGGGTGGAGACCCCAATGCTGAGTCGTCACAGTCGGCAAGCACCATCAGGAACGCAGGACGTAAGGTTGGACGCAACGAACCGTGTCCGTGCGGATCAGGCATGAAGTTCAAAGCCTGTCACGGGGCTAGCGGAGCAACCACCTACCCGGCCTGATGCAACGTTAGTTGACGCTGTCCCCTTCGCGAAGATTCTCGGAGGGGTGCTGCACAATGTGGTCTCCGACATCGAGTCCAGACGCGACAACCGTCATTAGCGCGCTCCGTGCACCGAGTGTCACAGAGCGCCGGCGAATGATGCCGGCTTCAACCACCAGCACGTGCCACTGATCAGCATCTCGAAGAAGCGCACCGAGTGGGATACAAAGCGCATGTTCTGATCTCTCCGTAATGATGGCCGCTTCGACGCGATATCCGTCACCGAGCCCAGGTGGACGGGCCGCGATATCGGCGATAACATTGACGCGCTGTTCCTCGATTCCGAGCGAGCTTACCCGTGTGCGGGCCGACGGTTCAACGCGTCGTACCGTTGCCCGGACGATGGAGTTCCCTCCCCATCCATCGAGGTTGACGCTCATGCCTGGACGGATCTTGACGGCATCGATACTGAGTACATCGATCACCACTTCAGCCTGAGACGTGTCGCCTAGTTCTACGATCGGTGTACCGGCCAGGACGGTGCGTTCGGACTGTTCGTGACACCTTAGCACAACGCCTGATGTTGGTGCACGCACAGAAACACGCTGACCGGGTCGGCCGGCTAGAATGGCCAGGACGGCTTTGGATTCAAAGCCTATGGCCCGCTCACGCTCGCGCAGGGCATCGGCCTCACGTTGCAGCTGCTCATAGGCATCGCGGGCATTCTCGGCCTGCTCGCGCGTAACGGCTCCGGCCAGCTCAAGCCGACTCAGTCGCTCGGTTCTGCGTCTAGCCTGTTCTATCAGGGGGCTCATTGCAGCCAGGCGCTGATGGATCTCAGCCGATCCGGCACTGATGGAGCCGAAACGAGCCCGGGCTTCGGAACGCTGACGCTCGTCAAGCTCGGGTGGAATGATGGTGCCGATGATCTGCCCGGCAATGACGCTATCACCGGGTTCGACGCTGAGTCGTTCGAGGACGCCGGTAGCCGGCATGGCCACAACGAACCGTTCGCGAGCGCGCACAATACCGTCGGCCTCGACCGTGGTCTCAAGATCCTGCTGTCGAACCACTACCTGCTCAACACGAATTGGTCGTGGCAGCAACGCTACGATGATCGCGGCAATGACGACAACGATCGTGATGATCCAGCCAAGATATCGGGGACGTCGTAGCTTCATCATCACTCACGGGATTTGAGAACGGCGATCATGTCAAGTCGGGCTATCCGACGACGGATAAACCCGCCGGTTACGAGCGCAACGGCGAGGATCAGTGCGGCACTGATGCCGAGGTTGCGCAGACTGATGGCAAAGGGAAATCGAAACAGATCTGTAGCAATCAGCGAAGGCATCCACATCGACCACATGATGCCCCCTAGCATGCCGATCGGCAAAGCAACGAGCGTGATCACGAATTGTTCGCCCAATAGGATCACAGTAACGTCACGATTCGAGAAGCCAAGCACGCGCAGGCTTGCAAGTTCATTGCCCCGCTCGCTAAGTGCAATGCGTGCGTTGTTAAACACCACGCCGAAGGCGATGAGCGAGGCAAAGAACACAATGTAGAAATTTGAAATGTCCATGAATTGCAGATAGCTCTCATCGAAGCTACGCATGGCCCGCTCGCGCATCACCACACCTGACATTGACGGGAGCCTCTTGACGGCGCGGTAAAACTCCCCCATCAGTGCCGGATCGATCTGCAGGTATGCTCCACTGATGCTCCCTTGCTCGCGCAGCATTGCACGCAGCACACCTGGTGAGACATAGACCTGCACGCCCATCATGTCGTCGATCAGTGACGTGACAGCCACCGTGAATGATCGACGTTCTTCGTCGATCTGACGCAGCCCGATTGTGTCACCAATGCCAAACCCCATCATTTTGGCCATGTACGCCGAACAGGCCACACCGTAGGTTGGGACCGGCTGAGGCCACCCCTTCATCGACGTCACGCGATGGAGCTCCGGGTACTCAACACCGGCCACTATGGCGGTGCGCTTGGTGGTGGAGCCGACGATCACATCCACAGGGATCGCACGAAAGGGTTCGACAGACATTACTCCAGGTAAAGCCGCCAGATCATGCACTGCCCGGTGCGAGCGCGGCGTCATGAATGTTACCATGGCATCCTCACGAGCAACGCGATGGAACTGTACCGTCAGAATTGTCTCAAACATTTCCATGAAGTAGCGTCCAAGAACAAGCAACGACATTGCCAGGGCGATCGCCAGTAGGCTCACCACCGCACGCACCGGCCGACGCAGCACGTTGCGAACGATCATCGACGTTAGGGGGCTGAAACGGCGTGTAAGACCGCTGCGTTCGAGCAGCCCGCCGCGATACGACCGCGGTGCTTCGGGTCGCATGGCCTCTGCCGGTGGCAACCGCACGATGGCTCGAACCGCCGCTATCGCGCCAAGTGAAGCCGCCAGAAGACTCAGCAGAATAGCGCCAAGGATCACGAGAACAGGTACGTCAAACTCCAGCACCGGTAGCCGGTAGAAGTCTAGGTACATCCTGACAAGCCTGACACCGATGAAAATGCCACCGGCCAGGCCCAGCACGGTGCCACCGGCTACGGCCACCACGGCAAAGCCCACGTAGTGTAGCGAGATACGTCCATTGCCGTACCCAAATGCCTTGAGAATGGCGATCGTCGAACGCTGCGTAGTAACGAAACGTAGCAGCGAGATATTCAGCAGAAAGATCGCCACACCGAGAAAGATCGCCGGAACGATAAGGGCCGTGAGCGACAGCTGTCGGATCTCATCACTGAGGAACTTGTGCGACTGCTGATCGTCTCGCGCAATGGCACCGGTACTTCCATACGGACGAAGCAGCACATCAAGCCGGTCAATGATTCCTGTCTTTGACGCGCCCGGTACCAGGTCGAATGAAGCGCTGTTCCAGGCACCCGACAAGTCATAGAGCGTACCAAGAGCCCCCTGCTCCATCCACATCACCGCAAATCGCTTGTTGTCGATCATCATCGAGCCCGGAACAAGCTCCAACACCCATTCCGGAGAGAGTGCCGTGGCAACGATGCGAAGGGGCTTCCAGCGCCCATTGATCACGGCATTGACCGTGTCACCCTCATGAAATCCATTGGCCAGTGCAAAGGCGTAAGAGACGATCACTTCGTCATCAGTGTGGGGCGTGAGCCAGCGACCGGAGCGCAGGCTCAGCCGATTGACAGGGGGCTGACCTGATCCAGGGATTCCGGTGATGATGCCCGTTGCCGGCTCTGCCAGACCAGGGATATCGATCACCACATTGGCCACAACACGAAGGTCGACGTTCGTTACGCCGCTGATCTGAGCCAGACGCGAGCGCAGCTCAAGTGGCGCCCGGCGCACCTGCGCCCAGACGTCACCAAAGTTCGTTTCGTCGTAGTAGGTGCGCTGCGACAGCACCAGCGAAGCATGCGTGCTTTGGAAGGCAACGTAATTGGCAATACCGGCGGCGATCACCAGAATGATGGCGATCATCTGGCCGCGCATGTGACGGACCTCGCGCAGGAGCTTGATGGTCAAAATCGACACAGCATCACCATGAGAGTTCACGGGGCTGCTTGCGCTGCGTCGGGGAATACTCCTGCACGATCGTACCACTGCGCATACGCAGCACCCGGTCGGCCATGTCCGCAATACTAGCGTTGTGTGTGATCAGCGCTACCGTCGCGTCGAGTTCACGATGTACCAGGTCGATCACCTCCAGCACGATGATGCCTGTCTCGAAGTCCAATGCGCCCGTGGGCTCGTCACAGAGAAGAACGTCTGGACGTTTGGCAATGGCACGGGCGATGGCAACCCGCTGCTGCTCGCCCCCTGACATCTGAGACGGGAAGTGATGCATGCGGTCGGCCAAGCCCACGAGGTCAAGTGCCGTTCGTGCATCCATCGGCTCTTCAACGAGATCGGTCACCAGCTGCACGTTCTCAAGTGCCGTCAGACTTGGGATGATGTTGTAGAACTGGAACACGAAGCCCACCGAGTGACGTCGGAACCTGGTCAGCGCTGCCTCATCAGCATGAGTCAGATCCGTCTCCCGATACCGAACGCTGCCGGATGTGGGCACATCGAGCCCACCGAGGATGTTCAGCAAGGTGGACTTACCACTTCCCGAAGCACCGAGGATCACCAGGAGCTCGGACTCATGGATTGTCAGCGACACATCGCTAAGGGCTACAACCTCTAGCTCGCCCATCGAATAGGATTTCGTGACGTGGCTGACGTCAAAAAGGACAGGGCGGCCGGAGTGATCCTGATGCATACTATTCCGTCCATGCCACCCAGGGGCCTACATCGAGTGAATCTGCACGTCACCATGATGGTCGATGGCCACATAGGTCGATGGCTTATCGGTCCAGCATCCGGAGTTGACGTACGTGACATCATCGATTTGCTTGATCCCGGGCATGTGCGTGTGACCGCAATGAACCACCTGAGCCTGATGCCTGCGGCGTCCATGTCCAGCTGCATCGTGTGCAATCTTGTCGCTCAGGCGCAGCCACTTCTTGCTGGTGCGCTTTACCCAGCGGCTCACGCGGTGGTGCGGATCGATGCGCTGCAGCAGCAGATACAGCCATGAGGCGATGGCCGTGATGGTCACATGTTTGGTGATCCATCGGTCAAACTGGTGTCCATGAATGGCCAGATGACGCTTGCCCGCAACCGTAAAGACGATCTCTTCATGCACCGGTACTCCCAGAAGGTGCGTCAGGATCTCGGCCACACCACCGTCATGATTGCCCACCACCCAGACCACGTCTACGCCCCGACGTGGATTTGACAGACGTCGCAACAGCGACAGAACCTTCCAGTCATCCTTGGTAAGACGCCTGAAGTTGAGATCGTCAAAGACATCGCCGTTGAGGATCAGGCGTTTGTAGATGTGCGTCTTGAGCATCATCACCAGCGCCTTTGAGCGGGCAACATCCGAACCCAGGTGCAGGTCGGAGATGATGATGGTGTCCACGTCAAGAGGCACGGCAAGATGAAGGTCAATCCGCTCGCGCTCACTGACCTCGACGTCTACGATGATATCATCATCGATGTCATAGTCGGCGACGGAACGCATGGATGTGCTGTCGGAAATATCCCGTGGGGAAGTCATCATGGAGTCCGTATCGAGTAGGCTTTTCCGTTTCTGGTAAATAGGCAGTAGCAAACAGCCAGTCCCAGATGGCAAGCTTGGTCGAGAAGTTGCGATTATGCGAACGGGGATCGTCGGCATGGTGCCAGCGGTGCATCTCCGGACCGTTGATCACGCGTTGCAGACGTCCCGTGCGCACGTCAATATTCGAATGGATGTACATGCCCCAAATGGCATCAATGGCCCCCTTTATCACGGCTACCTCCGGTGAGGCCAGCAGCACGATCGGGAGGAACTCTACCGTCTGGTTGATGAGGATCTCAAGACTGTGCGAGCGTGATCCGCTAAGCCAGTCCACATCGGTGGTTGAATGATGAGCCTCGTGAATTCGCCACAGCAGTGCATTCGAGTGTTGCCAGCGATGGAACCAGTAGATGTAAAAGTCGTGCACCAGAAGAAACACCACCATCTGCGCCGCCAGTGGCTGCGAGCGCAGAAACACAAGGCGGCTCAGGCCGCTCTGCTGGTCAATCCAGCCGATGAGGGCAAAGATCACCAGACCCAGCACGTAGCTCTGGGCGATGGCGTACAGGCCCAGATCGGTCATGAACCCACTCCTGAAAAGGGGCTGACCCGACGTGTAGGGAAACAGCCGTTCAAGGACGACCAGCAGGCCCCCTGCTAGGATCACCATCGTGGTGCAGACTATTGCCAGCGACAGCTCCATACCTTAGGCTTCTCCTCGGACCGATGACGAAACACGACGAAGCTTCGACCGCACGCCCAGCTCACTGTCATACAGGCGCTTGACACCGTCGCCCAGTGAGCGCTCGATCTCGCGGATATCGCGAATCATGCGCTCGAGTCCGGCAATCTCTACGCTGGCGGCTTGGTCAGTTCCCCACATAGCCCGGTCGAGAGTGATATGTCGCTCAACGAACCGCGCACCGAGGGCAACGGCGGCATACGTCGTAGCAAGCCCCACCTCGTGCCCGCTATAGCCGATGATGCGGTTCGGGTAGCGAGCCTGTAGGGTATTGATCATCCGGAGGTTGAGTTCATCCGAGGCACAGGGATAGGCCGAAGTTGCGTGGGCGATCAGCAGGTTCGCATCGGTCAGTGATTCGACAGCCTGATCGATTTCCTCCGTCGTGGACATGCCGGTGGAGATCATCAGCGGCTTGCCTGTTGATGCCATGACACGAAGTAGTCCAAGGTCAGTTAGTGATGCCGATGCTGCCTTGTAAAAAGGCACATCAAAGTTTGCCTCCATAAAGGCCAGCGCCTCCTCATCCCAGCATGACACAGTCCAGTCGATACCAAGATCCCGGCACAGTGCGTCAATAAGGCGATAGTCCTCTTCGTCGAATTCCACCTTGTAGCGATAGTCGATGTAGGTCATGCGTCCCCACGGCGTGTCACGCTCGATCATCCATTGATCACGCGGCACACACAGCTCCGGGGTACGCTTCTGAAACTTCACACAAGACGCGCCGACGCGTGCCGCGCCGCGAATCATCTCACGGGCGATATCAAGAGATCCGTTATGGTTGATGCCAATCTCGGCGATGACATAGACTGGCTGATCTGCGCCAATGGCTGGCTTGGTCGTCGATGGTTGAATGCTCATGCGAAGCTCCCTGAAAGATGATTGGTTCCCATCATGAATGCTGTAGAGTCGTCAGGTCAATTGCCGGTTGGCGCAGGTCACCAGGCCGTCCAGCCGCCGTCGACAAGAAGATTGTGTCCGGTCATGTAGGCCGAGGCATCGCTGGCAAGAAACACGAGCGCACCGCGATAGTCCGTTGGGTCAGCCATGCGTCCAAGCGGCGTGCGCTCGGAATAGAGTTTCTGGAAATGCTCGTTCTGATTGTTGGCCACACCGCCCGGTGAGAGCGTATTGGCACGTACACCTGACCCAGCCCAGTATGTAGCCAGAAACTTGGTCAGCATCACTACCGCCCCCTTCGAGGCTGGATAGGCAGCACTCTTGTAGAACGACTGTGAGCCATCGGGACGCTGGTAGAGCCGCTGATCTGGGGCCACAACGCCGTAGGTCGAGGCGATGTTGATGATCGAGCCTCTTCTGGTCTCGGCCATATGCGTGCCGATGATCTGGCTTGTCAGGAACACTCCGGTGACGTTGACATCAAGCACCTTGCGAAACAGCGTCAGCGGATAGCTCTCAAAGGCCGACGGTGCGCCCCCGGAAAGGGGTGCTTCGACCATGTCATTCATGGCGGCATTATTGACCAGAATATCAATGTGTCCATGTTCGCGCAGGACCATCTCGCGTAGATCGACAATTCCCTCGGCATCGGTAACATCGAGTGCAACACCCATGTGGTGAGCACCCAGTTCCTGCGCCACGTCGCGAGCCGCATGACCATCGAGGTCACAGGCCACAACCGTTGCACCGGCAGCGGCGAGAGCCACGCAGTGCTGACGTCCCAATAGACCCGCTGCACCAGTGACCACCGCTACGCGGTCTTCAAGCGAAAAGATGTTTTGCATCACTTGTGCTCCATCGCAACACGCGGCTTAGTGTTGAAGGCACCCGTCTTGCGGAATACCGGCTCAACGCATCGGCCGCGCAGTGCCAATGGCAGTGTTCCCATGCGGATGTGTTCATGTAGCATCGGCAATACGTCGGCATAGACATCAAGCGTGAACTCGATGTCTGCAAGCGTGTGTGCCGCACTCAGCGTGTGAAAGCCATTCCATAGAATTCCGTACCGGAGCAGTTCCTGCTGCACAAACGAACGCATCATCAGCGGGTCCGCAGACGCGTCCGAAAAGGCCATCATTGTGCGGGCCCCAAGCCCCTTGACCGTGGCGTAACTCATGTCGTTGGAGGCAAGGATCAAGCGAATACCCTCGCGGAGTTCATCACCCAATAGCTCCATTCGCTGCAGAACCTCACCATCGAGCAGGCGGTGTAACGTGGCCTTGGCAGCGGCAAGTGATAGTGCTTCGCCACCGAAGGTCGTAAAGAAGAATACATCCTTCTCGAGCAGACGCATGATCTCGGCCTTGCCCGTCAGCACTGATAGCGGCATGCCATTGGCAACGGCCTTTGAGAAGCAGGCAAGGTCAGCCTGAACGCCAAATCGCATCTGCGCACCGCCCGGAGAGATCCGAAAGCCAGTCCACATTTCGTCGAAGATCAAGACGATACCACGCTGATTGCAGAGTTCGCGCAGCTCCTGAAGGAAGTCCTCCTTCGGTTCGTCAAAGACCATCGGCTCAAGGATGATTGCCGCTGTATCAGAATCGAGCGCATCATAGACGCTCTGCATGTCGTTATAGCTGAAGGTGTAGGTCAGGTCTCGCACAGCCTGTGGGATTCCCATGGCGCGGTCCGTGGTGGCGATGTACCAGTCGTGCCAGCCATGATACCCGCAGCACAGCACCGTAGAACGTCCTGTATAGGCACGAGCCAATCGCACCGCAGCCGATGTGACATCGCATCCTGTCTTGGAAAAGCGCACATGCTCGGCATTGGGAACAATACCATGGATAAGCTCGGCAACTTCTACTTCCAGTGGGTGCATCAGCGAAAACGTTATGCCGTCATGAAGCTGCTGCTCGATGGCCCGATTGACGCCGGCATCGGCATAGCCAAGAATGAGCGGACCGATCGCCATGGCGTAATCGAGGTAACGGTTATCGTCAACATCCCAGAGGTAAGCCCCCTTTCCGCGTTGGGCAAAGACAGGCGCTACGCCGCGCACGTGCTGACCAGGTCCTTTGGCGAGGGTCTGCGTCTGTGCCGGGATGAGTCGCTCGGCTCGCTTAAGAAGCTCTTGGGATCGCTGGATCGGTGGATATGTTGGCTCACGCATGGGTAACCTCGCTTTGTGGTGAAAGGGGCTGGCTGACGCCATGAACGATATCGGCAAAGCGCTCGCGGATGCGATGAGCCAGTGCCGGGGCGCTCATGCGCTCATTCTCAAGCACGTCGTTAAGACGTCCAGGCCGGAACCACGTCGGAAAGCCAATAGTCAGCACCGGCGCAGCAATACGATTCGCCATGAGCGTCTCGGCAACGATGCTGGCAAGGCCCCCTGTGAGAAAATGATCTTCGACGGTAACAACGAGCTCGCTTGTTCGGGCGGCGTCGAGGATTGCTTCAACGTCAACGGGCTTGAGCGTGCGCATATTCACTACGCGCACATGCATGTCTTCCCTACGGAGCTCGTCGGCCGCTTCGATACACAGCCTTGTCATGAAGCCATACGTAAGGATCGTTACGTTCGGGCGGTGCAGCGAAGCACCACGAACAGCCACTGCCCTACCGGGCTCGAATGGCACTCTGTCGATCGGCAGCTCCGGAGCATTGAGATAGCGGACGTACCAGGGACGACGGGATTCGAGCAGCACGCGCATACCATCGACAAACTCCTGTTCGTCGCAGGGACAGAACACACCTACGTTCGGCAGGCCTCGCATGATCGATACGTCCTCAATAGCCTGGTGAGTGGGACCATTACCGTCACTGAGAATGCCTGCAACCATGCCCACCATGATCACCGGGGCGTTGGCAATAGCTACATCATCGCGGATGAATTCAAAGGCTCTCATCGTGATGAAGGCCGCCAGCGCATGCGTCACCACGACCCGACCGCGCACGGCCATTCCGGCTGCCATGCCGATCATTGTTTGCTCAGCAATACCGACGTCTATAAATCGGTCGCCCAGCATCGGCGGTACAGTTCGCATATGTCCACGGTTTTCGGCCGTGATCACCACGAGGCGCTCATCGCGCGATGCTGTATCTAGGAGCAGAGTTTCGTAAGCGTTCATCGTACGATCAAGGTTTCTGAGGTGAGTGTTGCACGCGCATGGCCATTGAGCTCTTCGATGAGAGCCTGTGTCTCTTCGGCACTGAAGTTGCAGAACCAGCGGTCGGCTCTCTCTTCGATACTTGGCAGCCCCTTACCGCGACGTGTATCGGCAATGACCACGGTGGGACTTCCCGAGTTCAGTTGCAACGAGCTGAAGCACGCGTCAAGCGAATTCATATCATGGCCATTGGCGTAAACAGCATTCCAGCCGAAGGCCCGAAACTTCTCGGGAAGGGGCTCAAGCGGCACCAGCTCTTCGGTGCGCACATTTGCCTGGAAGTGATTACGATCTATCACGGCGATGAGATTGTCCAGACTCAGCGCCGAGGCTACCAGACAGGCCTCCCAGACGCTTCCCTCGTTGAGTTCACCATCGCCCATAATGACCACAACGCGTGTCGATAGGCCCTTCATCCGAGCATCAAGGGCCATTCCCATACCGACGCTGAGAAGATGACCCAGCGAGCCGGAGTGAAACTCCACCCCCGAAACATTGCGGTTTGGATGCCAATAGAGATCGTCGTTCACCGAAAGGTGGTGCTTAAGCCGTTCTTTGCTGATGAAGCCTCGCTCGGCCAGCACACCATAGAGAGCCGGCACGTCGTGCCCCTTGGAGAGTAGCAGAATGTCGCGGTCTTCGGCGTGCACTGTCAGCGGCGAGATGTTCAGGAAGCGCCAGTACAGGTATACGAGCAGATCCGCGCACGACAGAGACGCTCCAATGAAGCAGCCGCCGTCGGTGGACATCCGCACGATGTGCTCGCGCACACGAAGGGCGGCGCTTTGGAGTTCTTCGACCTCGGCAGACGTCATGAAGCGATCCTCGGTGGTGATTGCAAATAGCTTTGATACCAGCTCTGTCCACGCAACTGCTGATTGATGAGGTCGATCTCGGGATGCGCGTCAAGAAACGCCAGAACGTCCTCGCACCGAAAGCGAGGGTTCGCCCAGTAAAGCGCGTCATAAACGGCCCGGATCAGAACGTAATCTTCGGGATGATCGATGGTCCAGCGGTGGCGTGCCTCGAGCAACTGACCATCTGGACGCTCCACATTCCGCATGGTGATGTATGGGTTATTCTCCCACATCCATGGAGTCGTATGCTCGCGTTCATGCGGTCTACTGGCCGTTGCCCAGGCCCGGTGAAGAGCAAGCATCGTCATCACTTCGACGTCATTCCCATCAGGCCATGTGCCGGGGTGCAGATTACTGGCGTAGTCCACCCACGGATACTCCAGCAGGAAGGACTCAATGACCATGTCGATCACGGCCGGGTCGATGAGTGGACAGTCAGTCGGGATCTTGACAACCACATCGGCATCAACCATCTGAGCTGCCCAGAAATGCCGGTCAAGCAGATCCGTAGGATGCCCGCGATAAACACGGTATCCGGCAATGTGGCATAGGTCGGCGATCTCATCGTCTTGAGCAAGCGTGGTGGTGGCCACGATCACATGCTTGGCGTAGCGAGCCATTGTGACGCGCTCAAGAAAACGAAGAAGAAGGGGCTCTCCGGCAAGTGGCAGCAGGACTTTGCCGGAGAGACGGGTTGACCCCGTGCGAGCCTGGCAGATAATGGCCACCTTGGGTTGATGATTCACACGGCCTCCCGCAGATGATAGGAACGGCGCTCTGGAAGCATCAGACCGCGCTCATGGAGAACTTCTGTGCAGACCTCGGCGATACTCGCTGCCGAACGTCCGCCATTCTGAATCGGACACATACGGCGCAGCTCCTCCATCGGGAAGTCGCTATAGACTTCCTTGCCTAGGGCAATGCCCACGTACACACATGAAGAGAACTTGGTAATGAGTGTCTGGCAATGTGCGATCATCGGATTGATGTCGCGGCCGTGATATACCAGCGCATTAGGAGCCCAGCGGTCGATCTCGCGTCGTGCACGGTCAACGACCTCGTTCGGATGAAGCTTGAAGATCAGCTGACGTCCATCGGCAATGCGCAGGGCATTGAGTATCGTTTGACGACGGTCCTCGAGCTTGAATGTCTCGCGCGCGTCGCTGGTGGCAACGAGCACGAAGTCGCTGTGATCGAACGGGACTTCGCGATAGCGCTCACAGTTATCGAAGTTTGGGATGCCCGTAACACGCAGTTTGCGACCATCAGCCCCTTTCCGTCGGAAGTGGTCCGCGTAGCCTTCGGATGCCACGCACATGTATCGATAGGCATTTGAGAGTCCGAAGGTCGACGTCGAGGCAAGGTATCGTGGCAGACCCAGCTTCATCACCGCACGGTACATGAAGTTCTCGGGATCGGTCATGCCCTCCTGCACCAGCACGATCGGACGGTTGCGGATGTTCTGCTGCAACATCAGATCGCTGCAGGTCACCACGAGGTCATAATCGAGCTCGCTGCCAAACTCATCGATGCGGCACAGATTAGCGCGCAGCACCTGGCGTGCGCGTTCACGGTGGCGGTTGCCCACAATGGTCCACTCTAGCAGACCGGAGCGTGCAGCCGCCTCCAAAAGTCCGTCGGCATAGTGCGGGGCAAAGCGGCACTCGTGTTCCGACAGATGACGGGCGATCTCGACCATCATCGTGGTTTGATTTACCGAGCCGCAGATAAAGAGAATGTTACACCGTTGCATTACGATGCAAACATCATTAGCGGGCGTTACGCAGGCGTTACGGCAAAATCAATCCTGCGCAACATAGGCGCACTTGTCGTAAAGATGTCGTTATGGGGCTGACCATTCGCGGCGCGTAAGCACCGACGAATCGGTAAGAGCCTTCATAAAGGCTACGATATCAGCCATTTCGGCATCGCTCAGACCAAGCTTCCTTACCCGCTTGTCCTTGTTGTTGAAGGGCGTGCCGCCATCGTTGTAGTGCGCCACCACTTGCTCAAGGGTGGTAAGGGGCCCCTTATCACTATCACCCGATGCCATGTATGGAGGCGTGAGCGCAACATTGCGCAGCGATGGCGTCTTAAAGAGCCCTTCATCACGCGGATCCTTCGTCACATTATACCGACCGCGGTCGAAGTAGTGATTGAACAGCCCCACGTTCTGGAAAAGGTCGTTGGTAAGATCCTGTCCGCCGTGGCAGGCCCCGCACATGGTCTTGGCACTAAAGAAAAGGTTCATGCCGCGACGTTCCTGATCACTGAGTGCTTGATGTTCACCGAGCAGATATCGATCATACCGACTGTTAGCACTCACCAGAGTACGCTCAAAGCTGGCTATGGCCATCACCACCCGACGCATAGAAACGGCCGTATCGCCGAATGAGGTCTTCCACGCATCTCTGTAGTTGGCAGAACGCATCAGGGCAGCAACGGCAAAGGTGTCAGCATCCATTTCAACCGAACCAAGAAAGGCCGCCATTGCTTGATCCTCAAGCGTTGCGGAACGTCCATCCCAGAAGAAATAGGGTCGGTAAGCGATGTTGATCAGGCTTGGTGCATTACGCTGACCCAACGCAGAGTTCACACCGCGACTGACCTGGTTCGGAGCGTCACTGAAAGCCATATCCTGATGGTGACACGAAGCGCAGGAGACCGTGGCGGTGCTCGAGAGGCGTTTTTCGTAAAACAATCGACGTCCGAGTTCAACCTTGCTCGGCGTGAGCGGATTGTCCTCGGGTACCGGCACCATCGAAAGGTGGGCCGGAATGATCGGGAATGGCAGCTCTGATGGAGTTACAGGTTCATCACCGCAGGCCGACAGGAGCAGGCACAGAAAGATGGGTCCCAAAAGGGAGAAATTCCGGCCAATGATGCGGCTGCGTGCCATGATACCTACTGCATCTTGTCGAGAAATTCGCGCGCTTCACGCCCGCTCAGGCCCCGTGCTTCAAGCTCTTCAACTGAGGGCAACGAGGACAACAACGAACGCATCACGTCCAGTTCCGTCCGAGAGAAGCGGCGGGCATGCAAGATGTAATCTTCGAAGGCTTCATAGGCAAGGGGCGCGGCAGCCTTTACGATCTCGGCCATTGCCTCACCATAGACGCGGATCTCATACTGCGCATGCGCATCAATGCGAAGTCGCAGGAAGTGGAAGAGATTGTGAAGATCGGTCTTCCAATACCACTCTGTGTAGTTCGACACCGGCAAGTTGATGCGGGCGATCTCCCGAGCCAGATCCGTCGAAAGCAGTTCCTGATATTGACCGTACAGCATGTCCTGAGTCTGCTGCATGGAGGTGCGGATCTTCTCGGCCTCATTAGCATCAAATGCTGTATCGGCGCGACCCTGCTTGTTCATCGCACTCTGCGCGCGAACCTGGTCCGGCTCAGGCACATAGAACTCGTCCTTCATCTCCGAATAGCGTCCGGAGTACTCATTCACGTTTGCCGTGCGGTGGCGGATCCACTGCCGCGCAACGAAGATGGGCAGCTTGACGTGGAACTTGAACTCCACCATCTCGAATGGCGTCGTATGTAGATGGCGCATCAGGTAGCGGATAAGCCCCCTGTCCTCGTGAACCTTCTTTGTTCCCGAGCCGTAGGAAACACGCGCAGCCTGCACGATGGCGGCATCGTCACCCATGACGTCGATGAGCCGGACAAATCCCTTGTCCAGACAACGGAACTCTTTGCCCAGCAGGGCCTGTACCTCTTCTGTCATGAGGCAAAGATACTCCTGTCGGCTCTACTAACTCCCAGAAGTCGGCAGGAACGGAGCAATGGCACCGGCAAATGCCCTCACATTGCGAGTCTGCATCCAGATGGTGCCGGGGCCCGTGAACATGCAGACCAGCCCCTCGCCGGTGGCTACGGAACTGAATAGCCCGCGCGAGGCCGTCTTGATAGAGTAGTGCATGCCGTCGGTGAAGGCCACGATGTGCCCGGTGTCAACCACGTACGGCTCCCCTACACCCAGTGTGCGGCTATAAAATGCTCCAAAGCTGCCGAGGAACAACGGTCCTGTGCCACTGATCACCGTCAGGAACAAGTCGCTGCCGGCGAACATGGACTTTAGCGAGCCCCGTGCGCTGAGCGTCAATGAAGGGTCACCTGCCAGATATGCTCCGCCGTAGGCTAAAACGGTCTGGTTCTGCAGATCGATTCGGGCAATATCGCCCGGATGAGAAGGGGCCAGATACAGCTCGCCCGGACCATGCACGGCAGTGTAGATGGAGGCAAAGATCGACTCCCCGCCGACGGCGGCTTTAAGAGATCCGAACAGCCCCTTACCGGCCATGGCGGTCTCGAGCTCAATGGACGGCGTCATGGACAGCATTGCACCGGGCTCGGCCCGAAAGCGCTCGCCTTGGTCCATGTTTACGCGCAGCGATGCATACACGGGGGCATGCTCAATGGAGAACATCATAGAACTACTACTCCTGTGGCTTCGAATGAATATTCTTTCTGATCACCGACGATGGCGGCTATCTCTTTGGCGCTCTTTCCGGCGTCCTCGGCGTAATGGCGGGCATCCTTCTCGGTCAGCGTCTCCTCGGTAAGCACACCTTCGAGGGCAACCTTGTGTCCGACGAGGTTCTTCGGCATAAAGAAGCCGTAGTCCTTAAACGTCACGCGCACCCTACTCTTTCCATCGCTCAGCATCATCCAGCAGCCCTTAACCTTGCAGACCTCTTCTACGCTACCGATGACGCGGATGGTCTTGCCAAAACTCTTGGACTTCATCGCGGCGTCGAGCGTCACGCGCTCTCCGGCGGTTACGCCCGCCCCGTATGTGACGCCTTTAGAGGCGCTGCGGGGCTCCTCCCGAACACGTGCTGAAATACCTAACGAAGCAAAGGCGATGGCAAGTATGCTGCCGATGATGATTAAACTTCTCATGTAGTTGAGTATCCTTGAATCGTGGTCAACAGAGCGTTCGACCACAAACTTCGTGAACGGGTTTCGAGAAATCACTACGACAGCATGCGCGCACTTGTTCAACGGGTCACGTCGGCCCACGTCAGCGTCGACGGCGCAACCGTTGGCTCCATCGATAAAGGGCTTGTTGCCCTGATCGGCATCACGCATACCGACACGGTGGAAGAATGCCGCTGGATTGCCGAGAAGATCCTATCCCTAAGAGTCTTCCCCGACGACGACGGCAAGATGAACCGATCGGTGGCGGACGTTGCCGGTGGCCTCCTGTTGGTATCGCAGTTCACCCTCTACGGTGACCTCTCAAAAGGGACGCGTCCATCATTCATCCGCGCTGCAGGGGGCGATGTGGCCCGCCCGCTCTTCGATGCCTTCGTTAGCATCATGCAGGATCTGGTCACCAACGAAAAAACCCCCGTGACGATCGCCACAGGGGTCTTTGGAGCTATGATGCAGGTTCACATCGTCAACGATGGTCCGGTGACCATCTTTTTGGAACGTTCACAAGACCGATGACGGATGATCGACGTTTGACACATACCCCGGACCAAGGCCAAGGTCTCTCGTCTCTCGTCTCTCGTACCTCGTCTCTCGTCTCTCGTCTCCTAGAGCGTCGTGTTGCTTTCGTTGATGCTCTCCAGGGCACGAACCATCGCTGCAAGGGCCTGCGTTGCAAGAGCACCGTCGATAACGCGGTGATCGTACGTGATGGACAGATACACCATGCTGCGCACAACGATCACATCTTCGCCGTCGAGTTCGCGCACTACCGGACGCTTCTGGATGGCACCGACACCAACGATTGCCGTCTGTGGCTGGTTGATGACCGGCGTGCCGAAGAGCGATCCAAATGAACCGACGTTCGTGACGGTGATGGTGCCTCCGGCGATATCATCTGGAGACAGCTTCTTGGTGCGGGCTTTGTTAGCAAGATCGTTCATCATGCGGG
>JBILLF010000076.1:0-9673 GCA_044376225.1 Patescibacteria group bacterium
GAGACGGCTCCGCCGTGCGAGACCTGCGGTGCGAGACGGCTCCGCCGTGCTAGACCTGCGGTGCGAGACCTGCGGTGCGAGACCTGTGGTGCGAGACGGCTTTGCCGTGCGAGACCTGTGGTGCGAGACGGCTTCGCCGTGCGAGACCTGTGGTGCGAGACCTGCGGTGCGAGACCTGCGGTGCGAGACCTGCGGTGCGAGACGGCTTCGCCGTGCGAGACCTGTGGTGCGAGACGGCTTTGCCGTGCGAGACCTGCGGTGTGAGACGGCTCCGCAGGTGTCCCTCCGCAGGTGTCCCTCGCGTAGCGAGTCCCTCCGCAGGTGTCCCTCGCGCAGCGAGTCCCTCCGCAGGTGTCCCTCCGCAGGTGTCCCTCGCGCAGGTGTCCCTCCGCAGGTGTCCCTCCGCAGGTGTCCCTTCACGCCCTAATGTCTGAAATGCCTGGTGCCAGTGAACATCATAGCCAGCCCCTTTTCATTGGCGGCGGCGATGACTTCTTCATCGCGGATGGAGCCGCCGGGTTGGATGACGCATGATGCGCCGGCTTCGGCGGCCTGCAGAAGGCCGTCGGCAAAGGGGAAGAAAGCGTCAGAGGCAACGGCGCAGCCGGACAAATTGATGCCGGCGTCTTGGGCTTTGCGCACGGCGATGCGAGCGGAATCAATGCGAGACATTTGTCCGGCGCCGATGGCCAGCGAACGGTCGTGCGTGGCATAGACGATGGCATTGCTCTTGACGTGCTTGGCGATCTTCCAGGCATACAGCATGGCGCGTTGTTCATCATCCGTCGGTGTGCGCGTTGTTACCGCACGAAGACTCCCTTCATCATACAGGACGGCATCGGCATCCTGCACCAGGAGGCCACCGGCAACACTGCGAATACTCTGCTTGTGAACAGCATCGTAGGCGGCACGGTCGAGCACCATCAGACGACGGTCCTTCTTCTTTTGTAGCAGAGCAAGCGCATCATCACTGAATGACGGAGCGATAAGCACCTCCGCAAAGAGAGTGTGAACCACTTCGGCAAAGGCAAGGTCGATCGGGCGGTTGACGGCGATGATCCCACCGAAGGGGCTCACGGTGTCTGTGGCAAAGGCCTTGTGATACGCTTCGATAAGCGAGTTATCCGAACCGACGCCACACGGGTTGTTGTGCTTGACGATCACCACCGTTGGCTCGTCGAATTCGGCGCAAAGGCCCACGGCCGCATCAATGTCGAGGATGTTGTTGTAGGAGAGCTCCTTGCCATGAAGCTGACGGAAGAGCGACGTGAACGAGCCGTAGAGCACTGCCTTCTGATGTGGGTTCTCCCCGTAGCGAAGGGGCTGATCGATCCGCAGCGGGAGCGCACCCTCGGCAAGGAAGCCCTCGATGCTGCGCGAGAAGTACTGTGAGATCCGCGCGTCATACTGTGCGGTGTGTGAGAACGCCTCCATGGCCAGTTGACGGCGAAGGGCAGGTGTGACACCGCCCGAATTCAGCTGCTCGATGACGGTGGGGTAGTGAGACGGGTTGACGATGATGGCCACATGAGCATGATTCTTTGCCGAGGCACGCACCATAGCTGGACCGCCGATGTCGATGTTCTCGATAATGTCCGCATCGGTTGATGATGGGTTGGCAACGGTCTGCTCGAAAGGGTAGAGGTTTACCACCACGATGTCGATATGCTCGATGCCATGCTCGAGCATCTGCCGCACGTCCGAATCATGATCCATTCTCCCCAAAATTCCCCCGTGGATCTTCGGGTGTAGGGTCTTGACGCGTCCGTCCATGATCTCCGGGAAGCCCGTTACGTCCGATACGCTTACCACAGGCACGCCTGCTTCCTTCAGGGCCTTTGCTGTGCCCCCTGTGGAGAGGATGCGGACTCCGAGGCCGTGGAGTTCACGAGCAAAATCGACGATTCCGGTCTTGTCGGAAACTGAAAGCAGGGCAGTCATTGTTTGTCCCGATGGTTGGCGGCAAAGAAGCCGCAAAACTACACCGCTATTTCCGACCGATGGGTCGGTCGTTGTAAATTCGTACCACTCAACTAAGCATTTTTCCACGAAGGAGCAGAAATGGCAACGACGTTGGACAAGTCGGTCATCACGTGCGATATGGAAGGGGTCATCGAGACCTTCAGTCCCGGCGCACAGGCGATGTTCGGGTATTCACAGGATGAGACCATCGGTAAACTTCGCGTGAGCGCATTCTCACCGGGTGAGGTCGTTCTTCAGAACCTTCCCGGGTGGCTTGCAACGGCCGTGAAGGAAGGCGAATGGGTAGGTGAGACAAACTTCATTCGTAAGAGCGGTCAAAAGTTTGGTGCGCGCATCCGCATCACGCCAACGTTCAAGAACGGACAGCAGGTTGGTTTCTGCGGCGTGACGGAAGAGCTCGAAACGCCGGTGAGTATTCCGATCAAGTCTAGTACGAAGTTCATCTCGTGGCTTGTTATCACGCGCGCCCCTTTCCTCTCGGCAGCGCTGACGCCGTGCTTCATTGGTCTGGCCTATGCAGCCGGCATCGCTGATCCACCGCAGACGATCAATTGGTTTCTGGCAAGTCTGACGATGCTGGGTGTAGCGTTGCTGCACCTTGCCAGCAACGTCTTCAACGACTATTTCGACGTCAAGAGCGGAACCGACCAGGCCAACACAAAGTACTTTGTGCAGTATTCAGGGGGCTCGCGGGCCATTGAACTGGGACTTATCGACCTCAAGGGAACGCTCAAGGTTGCGGCAATTCTTGCGGTGGTCGCCCTTGGCATTGGACTCTATCTCACCTCGGCCGTTGGCACGGGTGTCCTGGCGATCGGTTTAACGGGTCTTGCACTCGGCTTCTTTTATACCGCTCCGCCACTGCGCCTTGTGGCACGTCATGGTCTGGGTGAGATCACGATCGGTATGGCCTTCGGTCCGCTGATCACGATGGGTATCTACTACGTTCTGACCGGCACGTATAACTGGGATGCATTCCTGTTTGGTGTCCCAACTGGTCTTCTTACGACGAATATCCTGCTCATCAACCAGGTGCCTGACACCGAGGGCGATGCATCGACCGGCAAAAACCATCTTGTGGTAACGTTCGGTTATGCGATGGCTCCTGTGTTTTACGCCATCTTCCTCCTCGGCGCACTAGGCGTCACCGTGTGGCTTGCCATGGAACACCAGAAGCCCCTTCTCTATGGCGTAGCAGCCATTGGTGCGATTTGGGGTGGTTGGATCACCAAGTACATGCGCGAGAACATTGACAAGCGCACACTAGTCAAGGGCAACGTCGCGACGATTCAGCTGCAAGTTGCTTTTGCCATTCTATTCGCTCTGGCGATGATCTTTTAAGCTGTGCCGACGAGGGCTAGCCGAGCACACCAAGTGCGACAGCTGCTTCGTCGGCCACGTGAAAACTTCCGCAGATGATAGTCGTGCCCATGGCACGGGCAGCCTGCAGAGCTTCGGCCACGGATGCGTGAGAGATCACGTGCTCGTGGCCGACGTGTTTAGCGGCAGCGGCAACGTCAGTCCACGGCATACTGCGTGCTACATGGGGCGCACAGGTATGGACCGTTGGATGCAGGGCAAGAAGTTCGCGCAGCATGCCTTCAACGTCTTTGTCGGCCATTGCTCCGAAGACCACCTGAAGGGGGCCTTCAATGCGCGAGTCGATCAGCGTCTGAACCAGCGAGTGGATCCCGCCCGGGTTGTGGGAGACGTCCATGATGGTAAGGGGCTCCGTGGCAACGGCCTGTGTGCGTCCGGCGATTCCGGTATTGCGGCTCACAAAGCTCAGACCGCAACGCACATCCTCTTCGTCAATGGCAAACGAGCGTTGAAGAACGGGGATCGTACCCAGTACTGTACAGATGTTCTCTGCCTGATGACGTCCGGTTAGCTCGCTGAGGTAGTACCGTCGCGTGTCACCTTCGATGGCCGAAACACTCATCGTCAGGTCGGCATAGCAGGCGTCAACCTCAACAGCCACAATGTCCTCGGCGAAGATGATCTCCGAGCCCTGTCCCTCTGCCCGACGTTCGAAGACCTCGCAGGCCTCTGCTCCATTGGGACCGATCACTACCGGAACTCCGGGTTTGATGATGCCGGCCTTCTCGCCGGCGATCTGTGGAATGGTCGTGCCGAGGTACTCCATGTGGTCGTAGTCGATGACCGTGATCACACTCAGCAGCGGCGCGCAGACGTTTGTTGCATCGAGACGTCCGCCAAGCCCCGTTTCGATCACCGCCACATCGACACGACGTTCGGCAAAGTACTGGAATGCCATTGCTGTGGTGACCTCAAAGAAGGTGCCGCCAATGGCCTTTGCTTGCTCCATCAGGGGCACGGCAAGCCGGGCAACGTCGGCATCCGAGATTGCCGAGCCGTTGATTCGGATACGTTCGTTGAAACGGCGGATATGGGGCGAGGTGTAGAGCCCTACCTTGTAGCCAGCCTCGGTAAGTATCGACGTGATCATTGAACACGTTGACCCTTTGCCGTTTGTGCCGGCAACATGGATCGTGTTCAAACGCAAATGTGGGTTATCAATGCCCGCAAGGAGTGTGTTGATGCGTTCCAGTCCGGGCTTGATACCCGCATGGAATGTCATCGCAAAGAGGTCTTCAAGAATCTGTTCGACATTCATTGGGGCGCAACATAAAAAAGGCCTGCCGGATGGCAGGCCTTTCAGAGATTTCATTTTTACTGCAGCAGACCAGAGACGTTACTCTGAGATTTGCTCACTGCTCTCGAGGTCCTCGATCGTGGTCGAAGCCGATGCCGAACCGTCGGCATTGTACTTGTCGGCGTTCGGGACCGGATGGTTCGTGTTGTACTTGGCAACTTCTTCGGCAGAGCGTCCACGCAGGAATTCCACAGCCGACAGAACGATCTTCTTCTGCTCCTTGTCGAATTCGACAACCTTCAGCGGAAGGACGTCGTCGACGTTGAAGTAGTCGCTGATCGTGCGAACCGGTGCGAAGGACAACTGTGACACTGGTACGAAACCATCGACACCCTGAGGCATTTCGACGATCACACCCTTGTCGATCAGGCGGACGATCTTGCCTTCGGTTTCCATACCGACGGCGAACTCATTCTCGAAGATGTCCCACGGGTTTTCAGAGATCTGCTTGTGACCCAGGGAGATACGACGATGCTCATTATCGATGGCAAGCACCACAACGTCGAGCTCATCGCCCTTCTTGACGAATTCACCCGGGTGACGGATCTTCTTCGTCCATGAGAGGTCAGAAATGTGCACAAGACCATCAACGCCCGGCTCCAGCTCGATAAAGACACCGAAGTTGGTCAGGTTGCGTACGATACCCTTGTGAACCGAACCCGAAGGATACTTGGCTGTAAGGTCGTTCCATGGATCTGGCTCGAGCTGCTTCATGCCAAGAGCCAATTTGCGATCGGACTTGTCGATGTTGAGCACAGCAGCTTCGACCATCTGTCCGAGCGACACCACCTGTGATGGGTGCTTGACGTGCTGCGTCCAGGACATCTCGCTGATGTGGATGAGACCTTCGACGCCCTTCTCGATTTCGATGAAAGCACCGTAATCGGTGAGCGAGACAACCTTGCCACGGACCTTCGAACCTGGCTCGTAGCGCTCGCCGATCTGATCCCATGGGTGCGGTGTGAGTTGCTTCATGCCGAGCGAAATGCGCTTGCGGTTCTCGTCGAAGTCCAGAACCACGACCTTGACCTGCTGATCCAGTTGAACGATCTCGCTTGGGTGCGAAACACGACCCCACGAGAGGTCCGTGATGTGAACCAGACCGTCCACACCACCAAGATCGACGAATACGCCGAAGTCGGAGATGGCCTTGACAGTACCTTCGAGAACAAGACCCTTTTCGAGGAGTTCGAGGATCTTTCCACGTTGTTCGGCCAGCTGCTCTTCGAGCAGGACCTTGTGCGAGACAACAACGTTCTCGCTTGGGTGGTTGACCTTTACTACGCGCACGTCAATGGTGCGTCCAACCCATGCATCGAAGTCACGTACAGGGCGCACATCGATCTGCGAGCCGGGCAGGAAGGCTTCGATACCGAGCAGATCGACCACCATACCGCCCTTGATACGGCGAAGGATGCGAACCTGCGTGACCGTCTGTGTTTCGGCCAGCTTGAGGATTTCCTCCCAGGTCTTCATGAAGTCGGCGCGACGGCGGCTGAGCATCAGGCGGCCTTCACCGTCCTCGATCTTCTCAACAAACACGTCCACCACTTCGCCGGCTGCGAGCAGCTCAGCGCCAACGAATTCAGCGCGAGGCACAACGCCGAGCGACTTAAACCCGATATCGACGAGGATCTCGTCCTTGGTCACCGATACCACGGTTCCGTGAACCATGTCGTCGGCCTTCAGGGTTGAGACCTTGGTTTCAAAAAGATTGCGGAACTCATCGTCGCCCATCATCGGCTGATCGATCTCGCCATTGATGATGTCGGCCACGGCTGAGTGCTTGCGGGAAGGGGCCGGTGCTGACGCAGCAGCAACAGTCTCCATGGTGACGTCGGCCACGGCCGGTGCAGCAGCGTTTTCTGCTACTGGTGTCGGCTCAGCGGCTGTTTCGCCCGCGTGCTCAATATTCTCTGACATACGATATTCCTACGTTCTCCGTCATTTGCGATGCGGCCCTCCATCACAATGCCGGAATCAACATTTGTTTGACAAACCCAGGGCCCGGGAAAGACCGCAAATCTACGGAAAACAATCAGAATTCGAGTCGAACGCTAGCGACGGTAACCAAATCATTGAACACCTGGTTTTTGGCATGAAGATTGGTTGGTAAACATCATACGAGCACACAGGAAACAGGAGACCTGAGCCATGGAATGGTTCGATGCACTCGAGGAGCTGATGGCCACGATCGAGCGCTTTGTGGATGACCACGGTCATGCACCAAGCGAAGTTGCCGTTTCTCCGCACCTCTATGTCTGGCTCTCGGACATTCGACGAGAATCTGCCCAGCTGAGCGGCACGGCACCCGAAGATCTCAGCACAATCCCTACTCACCACGGACCAGTCCGCCTCCAGATCGACGAGGCGCTTAATGAGTTTGAGATCTTGCCGCAGTAGTTCTTGGGTTTTAGGTTTTGGGTTTTAGGTTTTGGGTTTTGGGTGGTGGGAGATAAAGGGCTGAGTTGGAGGGGCTATGTAGATTCTTGCGGTGCTCTCAGTTTCTTTCTGAGGCTGAAGAGCATCTTTCGAAGGGTCACTATATCGTCGAATGTCGGTTGTGCAACAAGAATGTTGTCGGCGTAGAGCTCATTTACGATCAGCAGTATGGCTTCTACCTCGCTGAGCGATCCTAAAGCAATGTCGATAAACCTGCAGTACTCCTTCCGTGAGGTGCGTTGTTTGCCCTCAGCAATATTAAGCGCAACGGACGTGACGGCTCTGCGAAGCTGAGGTTTTAGGCCGTATTGTTCAGATGGGGGTAATGCTTCGGCTACCGGGTAAACGGCGCGAATCAATTCCATTGATCTCTGCCAGACAAACAGGTCGCGAAATGTCGTGATCATGTTGGGTGTCTCCATTGTGGGTTTACCCAACAGAGTCGATTCGATCAATGTTCGTGACATTCAATCACGACAGCACCCAAACCCAAAACCCAAAACCCAAAACCTGCCGTAATTTGCACCACGCGCCCATAGCTCAGTTGGATAGAGCAGCAGCCTTCTAAGCTGCGGGCCGCAGGTTCGAATCCTGCTGGGCGCGCCGAGGGCGTTCGGCAGCGAACGCGTATGAAAACGATACAGACAGGTGGGCACCATGGGGTACATGAGTGGTTTTGGCAACGAGTTTGCCACAGAGGCGGTAAAGGGGGCCCTTCCGCAGGGACAGAATTCTCCGCAGAAGCCGGCGTTTGGTCTTTATGCGGAGCAGATCAACGGGACGTCATTCACGGCACCACGGTCAGAAAACCGCCGGTCGTGGATGTACCGGATCCGTCCGTCAGTTGTGCACAAACCGTATGAGCGCATCGACAACGGACTCATCCGCTCGACGCCGTTCAACGAGGTGGAGACAACGCCGAATCAGCTTCGGTGGAGCCCCTTGCCGATTCCGACGAAGCCAACGACGTTCATCGAGGGCATTGCGACGATGGCGGGAAGTGGAGACCTGACAACGCACAGCGGATCAGCGATCCACGTGTACGCGGCAAACACATCAATGGTTGACACCTTCTTCTACAATGCCGACGGTGAGATGCTTGTTGTGCCGCAGGAAGGTTCACTGCGGTTCCTTACTGAAATGGGAATCGTTGATGTTGAGCCCCACGAGATCTGCGTGATCCCTCGCGGCATCAAGTTCCGCGTTGAAGTTTCAGGGGGCGTGCGTGGCTACATCCTGGAGAATTACGGTTCCCGGTTGAAGCTGCCTGACCTCGGGCCGATCGGTGCCAACGGTCTGGCCTATCCACGCGACTTTCTGACGCCGGAAGCATGGTATGAGGAGCGCACGGGGGAGTTTGCGGTGATCGCCAAGTTCCAGGGAAATCTCTGGCGCGGTACCTACGATCATTCGCCCCTTAATGTGGTGGCGTGGCACGGTAACTATGCGCCATACAAGTACGATCTGCGCAAGTATCAGTGCATCAACACGGTCACCTATGATCATCCAGATCCGTCGATCTACACCGTTCTGACGTCGAGCTCGGACACACCAGGCGTTGCCAACATTGACTTCGTCTGCTTCCCTCCGCGCTGGATGGTTGCGGAGAATACCTTCCGTCCACCATGGTTCCATCGCAACTTCATGAACGAGTACATGGGACTCATTCATGGTGTTTACGATGCCAAGGAAGGGGGCGGATTTGTGCCCGGTGGGTCGTCTCTGCACAACTGCATGAGCGGCCATGGCCCGGATGCCGATACCTACAAGAAGGCATCAACCGCAGACTTGAAGCCAACGAAGATCGAAGGCACGATGGCCTTCATGTTCGAAACGCGTTTTGTCTGCCGTCCAACGGCATTTGCCATGTCGTGTGCAGAGCTGCAAAGCGACTACTGGGAGTGCTGGCAAGGTCTCGTGCCGGAGTTTCGCACTCCGTAGTGTATATTTGCGACCCATCACAACCATGAAGTCTACACGGCCAAGTCCCGTGCGGTTGTACCAGGCCCAATCCCGCCAGGTCCGGAAGGAAGCAACGGTCAGCATGTGTACAAGGCGCCACGGTCAACTTGGCCACTTTTTTTGATGGTACGTAGAATCCTCATCAACGGCACGTCCAGTCATCTTCGGATCGCAATCACCGAAGACGGGAAGCTTGCCGAACTGTTCACCGAAACGCCTGATGCACAGCATCACGTCGGGAACATCTACCTCGGCCGTGTGATGAAGGTTGCCCAGGGCATGAATGCCGCCTTCGTGGACATCGGACTGGAGCAGGATGCGTTCCTGCATTTCAGCGATGTTGATTCAACGATGGAGGATGATGCAACTGATGACGGCGACGATGATCGTCCGACAACCGAGCTCGTCGCAACAGCAGATGTTGCGCTGAGAACATCCAAGATCGACACGAAGAAGCGGCTGCCAACCTTCTCGACAAAGCGAAGCGGGGAGATCAAGATCAACCTTCAGGCCAAGCAGATGGTGGTCGTCCAGGTCACTCGTGAGGCCTATCATCAGAAGGGTGTGCGCATCACGACGAAGGTCGGCCTGACAGGACGTAATGTCGTG
>JBILLF010000065.1:0-11514 GCA_044376225.1 Patescibacteria group bacterium
AGGCTATCTCACTTGGGCAGCTCGTTGCGGCAGAGATCATCATTATCATGATCATCGGAGCCATTGAAAAATTGCTCACGCAGTTCGATGAGTTCTATGACTTTGCGGCAGCTCTCTACAAACTTCAGTCAATTGGGAAGCTCGCATCCGAGCGTGCCGACGGTGATGTTGTGCCGACAATGTCTGGAGGGGGCTCAATCGAGTTAGCCTCCGTGTCATTTACCGAGGGCACAGCCTCAGTCGTGCGCAACGTCTCGCTGAGTATCCATGCCGGTGAACACGTCAGTATCGTTGGGGGTAGTGGCAGTGGTAAGTCTACTGTGGCCAAGCTCATCTTGGGTCTGCTGATGCCCACGAATGGCCACGTCCGGGTGAACGGTATCGATACGAAGGTCGCCGATCTTCAGTCGCTGCGTTCTCACGTTGGCTACCTAGATCCTGACGACTCTCTCATGCCCGGTACGGTTTACGACAACATTGTGTTGGGTCGTCGAACAGCCCCATCTGACCTTGAAGAAGTTCTACGACTATGTCTTCTCGATGAGGAGATTCAGAACCTACCACTAGGATTGCGCACCGAGATCGTTGCTCTCGGAGCAAACCTTTCATACAGCGTACGGCGCAGGATCCTGCTTGCGCGGGTGTTACTCAACAGGCCGGAGATCGTCATTATTGATAGCGCATTCCAAGGACTTGAAGACGGTCTAAAGATGCGGCTGGTCGAGTCACTCATCCAGAAAACGTCGTGCACTGTCGTTAACATTTCGTTCGATACCGATATCATTGCTCTGACAGGTAAGGTGCACGTTCTTTCTGCTGGTGAGCTTGTTTGCTCTGGCACTCTCGGAGACGTCATACGACAACGACCCGACCTTGGCAGTCTGCTCATAAGCCGTGAGCCCCTTTCCGGAGGACTGAAATGAGCAATGGCCGTTTTACAATGGATCTACTCGGCAGTCCTACGATTCACCGCCGACTAACGGTAGTGCTGACAACGATCCTTATTGGGTCGATCCTGTTTCTCATTTTCGTTCCCTGGCAACAGTCAGTTGTTGGTAGCGGACGCGTCACGTCGTTCACGCCCCAGGCTCGCCCACAGACTGTTGAAAGTGCCATTAGTGGTCGCATCATGCGCTGGTATGTCAAGGAAGGTGACCGAGTCGAGAAAGGTGACACGATCGTCGTTCTTGCCGACATCAATGTGAACTTCATGGACTCCGAAATGATCGAGCGTATGCGACTGTTGCGGAACCGCACGTTTGCTGCGCAGGAGCAGTCGATCGCCTCATCGTTGCAGCGTCGGAAACAGGCGGAGCAACGCTACGAGGCAGCCAGAGCGCGTTACGACAACACAAAAGTGGAAACAGAGACGGCACGTATCCGCTACAATCGGGCTGACACGCTCTTTCGACAGGACGTAATCGCTCGTCGTGAGCTGGAATCTGCGCAGCTGTCATTGCAAAAGGCCGTTGCAGATTCTGCATCTGCTATGGCTGGACTATTGGCTGCACGACAAGACATTGAGATGTTCTCTGCCGAGGAGGAACGGATCATCAATCAGGCCTACTCGACAATGCATGAAATGGACATACGCGTTGCCAACGCAGAAGGTCGAAAGGGTGCGGGTGTTGTCACCGCTCCGATCGGAGGCACGATCGTACGAATCGAGCGCTACGGTGAGGGAATGATGGTCAAGGAAGGTACATCTTTGGCATTGATCGTCCCGGCCGGTGATGACCGCGCCGTCGAACTCTACGTCGGGAGTATGGATGCTGCACTTGTCGAGCCTGGACGTCTTGTCTCACTTCAATTCAGCGGCTTTCCCGCTTTCCAATTCTCCGGCTGGCGAAACATCCAGGTTGGCGTGTTTCATGGCCGTGTTAAGGTTGTTGATGCCACGGATGACGGCAGCGGAAGGTTCCGTGTCCTGGTCGTTCCTGCTGAAGGTGGCCAATACGTCAAGTGGCCAAGCAACCGATATCTCCGTCAGGGGACCGATGCGACGGGTTGGGTACTCCTTGACGAGGTGGCAATCGGCTACGAACTCTGGCGTCAGCTGATGGGCTTCCCTCCTCAGTACCCTGTGGCTGAGACGAAGTCCAGTAAGGATAACAAGTCCACCGAAGCCAAAGGTGAGAAATGATGATGCGGCTGCTGGGGTGTCGGCTACTGCTGTTCATCACGGTCATGAATCCCGGGACCGCATGGTCGCAGCGAGAAACTCCGCTCCGCGAGTTTCTGTCTCTTGTGGAGCGGACCAACCCTGCACTGCGATCTGCATCACTCGAGCCTAACGTGGCTGATGCCGATCTGCAGGCCGCTCTCGGGCGTTTTGATCCATTTCTGGCAGTCAATTACGAGTCAAAGTTCAAGAGCGGACAGGACAAGCTCACTGTTCTTGAAGGGGCGATAGAACAGCCTCTTGATATGCTTTTTGGACCGAAGATAAAGGCTGCATATCAGCGAGGTTCTGGATTGTCGATCAATCCAGAGGACTTGACGGCAGGAGCCGGTGAGGCATCGCTTGCCGTTAGCCTTCCGCTCTTGCAAGGAGTCTTTACTGATGCACGTCGTAATCAGCTGCGAAAGGCCGAGCTGCGTCCGGATGCCGCCAAGGCACAGTTCACCATTGAACGCAATGCCCTACTCAGAGCGGCCGCATTACGATTTGTTGATTGGAGCGAGGCTATTGAAAATGTCCTCGTGGCTGATACGCTGCTCGGACTCTCGAAGCGACGACAGGATTTGATCGTCAAACGCTCTGTCAGTGGTGAGTCGGCTATGATCGATTCTACAGAAGGCTCTCAGGAGGTGCGTCGCCGTGAAGGCGAACAGCTAAGGACTCTTCGCATCGCCGAGCAGCTTGGCATCGAGGTCAACGGTCTTGTTTTCAGCGACGGTCTTCGCACCTTTGATCGCACGATTGAGCGTCCTGCTGGATTAACGGGGAAAGTAGACTCGGTACGTTCAGTTCAGAATGCTATCAGTATTGCCTATGCGGCGCGTCCGGAGCTTCGCCGTGCACAGTTATCTCTTCAGGCCGCGCGACTAGACTCCGGACTTGCGCGTGAATTTATGCGTCCGAACCTCGAATTCGACGCCGGATTAGTTGCACTCAATGCCGCGTCGCCTGGATCGCTCGATTACAAGTTTGGTCTCCGCATGCAGCAACCCCTGCTGTTTCGGCAGGCATCGGCCGGCGTGCAGACCACGTCGATCGCAGTCGACCGGGCGGAGTTCGCCCTCCAGATGGCCGAGCGTGTGGTCGAGGTGGACGTGCGCAATGCGCTGATCGCTCTGGAACGTTCAATCCAACGTCGTGTAATCGCCGAGGAGGAAGTACGACTTGCGCTGATCATGGTCAATGCCGAACAGCGACGCTTTTCAGCCGGTGACGCATCCCTGCTGACCGTGAATCTCCGGGAACGGTTCTACGGTGAAGCTCTTCAGCGTCTTGTCTCGGCCAAGGCCGATGTGGAGCGCGCTAACATTGCCCTGCTATGGGCGATGGGTGTTATCTGATTGGCGTATCTTTGCAGCCCCTTTTTTCAGAACATTTCATGACATTTCTGAGCATACCATGAACATTCTCGTGTGCATCAGCCAGGTCCCAGATACGACCACTAAGGTGGCCGTTGGACCTGACGGTACATCGATCAACACCGCCGGCGTGAAGTTCATCCTCAATCCATACGATGAGTTTGCCATCGAGGAGGGACTGCGTCAGCGGGAAAAGCACGGCGGAACGGTTACGGCTGTGTCAGTCGGACCTGATTCTGTCAAAGAAATTCTACGCACGGCCCTGGCCATGGGAGTTGATGCGGCAGTTCACGCTAAGGATGATCAGCGTGCCGATTCCTACGTCGTGGCCGGTTCGATTGCCGAACTTGCGCGGGAGTCTGCCCCTGATCTCATCATCTTTGGACGTCAGTCCATCGATTTTGATTCATTTCAGCTACCATCTATGGTAGCGGAGTTGCTTGGTTGGGCGGACGTTCCAATGGTCTCGTCACTGGCAATCGACGGCAGCTCACTTAGTGCTGAAAGCGATATCGAAGGTGGAAAAATGACGATCACGGCATCCCTGCCGTGTGTCATCAGTGCTCAGAAGGGGCTTAATGACCCGCGGTATCCCAAGTTGCCAGATATCATGAAGGCAAAGTCCAAGCCGATCGCTGAACGTACATCCCCAGGTCTTGAGCCACGTGTTGCGACCGTAGCAATGACTCTTCCCGTGACCAAGCGCCTGAATAAGGTTCTGGGTGACACAGACGCTGACTTGAAGGAACTTGTCCGTCTCCTCCACGAAGAAGCAAAGGTGATCTAACTATGAGTATTCTCGTTCTCCTCGAACCACAGGCTTCCGGACTCAAGCGAACCTCCTACGAGGCCATCACTGCCGCGCTGAGCATCGCTGATGGCGCAGCCGTCAGTGGCGTCATATTCAATGCAACGCCAGAACAGATCGCAACAGCAGGGTCGTACGGCCTAACTCGGGTGCTTCATATCAGTGGCGACTACTGGTCGGGGCTTCCCAATGCCCACATGGCCGCAGCGGTGGCCGAAGTGGCAACCTCAACGGGTTCAAACGTCGTCATTCTTGGCGCGAATTCAACCGGTAAAAATCTTGCGCCACGCGTATCCGTGCGCCTCTCCGCCGGCCTACTGGCCGACTGCGTTGAACTTCATGGAAACGTTGGATCTGTTGAAGCAACGCGTCCTGTCTATGCTGGCAAAGCACTCATTCGGGTTCGTTCAACAACGGTCAATACGGTTATAACCCTGCGTCCAAACTTGTTCACGGCCAAAAACACAGGTGGTGCCGCACCGACCGTCGAAGTGTTCACCACCACGTCCCATACATCACCAACACTCACCGTCACCGGAATCAGTCGCAACGAAGGTCAGCTTGACGTTTCAGAGGCTGATATCATCGTCTCGGGCGGACGCGGACTTAAGGGCCCTGAGCATTTCAATCTTATCGAAGGCCTCGCCCGAAGTCTGGGTGCCGCCGTTGGCGCGTCACGCGCTGTGGTTGATGCTGGCTGGCGTCCTCACCGCGAGCAGGTTGGTCAGACCGGCAAGACCGTCAGTCCGACAATGTACGTTGCCTGTGGCATCAGCGGTGCTGTGCAGCACCTTGCCGGCATGTCATCAAGCAAGATTATTGTCGCAATCAATAAGGACAAGGACGCCCCTATCTTTAGCGTTGCTGACTACGGAATCATCGGTGATGTGTTCGAGGTGCTTCCGCGCCTAACGCCGGCAATCTCCGCCGTCACAGGTAAGAGCTAAAGGACTCAGTTCATGGGTAAGATTCAGGTAGATATACTCGGAATCTCCGTCAACCCCAATTCGCAGCGAGCGTATGCCCTGCTGCTTCGGGAAATCGATGGCGATCGTCGCCTGCCGATCATCATCGGTGAGGCTGAGGCGCAAGCCATTGCCAACGAGCTCGAAGGGGTGCGTCCACAGCGCCCCATGACGCATGACCTTCTCAGGAATGTCATTGAAGCGCTGGGCTCGTCCGTTCGGGAAATCGTGATATCCTCGATCAAGGATGGAACGTATTACGCATCGATCAACTTTGAATATTCCGACGTTGAGGTTGATGCCCGTCCAAGCGATGCAATTGCACTTGCCGTCCGATGCCAGGTGCCGATGTACGTTGATGAGGATGTGATGAATGACGAATCAATCAAGGCTAGCGAGATTAGAGAAATCGAGGAAGGGTCTGAGAGCGAAGATTCATCGGGACAGCACGAGATTCCTCTCGCCCCCTCCGAGTCTATGACGCCACGAGAGCGCCTTGAGCAGGAACTTGACCAGGCGATCAAGGTTGAAGACTATGAGGCCGCTGCACGTATCCGTGATGAACTTAGCCGCTTGAAGAGTCCGTCGTAGTGTTTTCGATCTGCATCTAGTTCGTATCTTTGCGTCCCTCCAACAGGGGCCGGAGTAGCTCAGGTGGTTAGAGCAACGGAATCATAATCCGTGTGTCGGGGGTTCAAGTCCCTCCTCCGGTACTTCAACAGCGAAGCATAGCTTCGCTGTTTTTGTTTTGATTCAATCCTGTTATCGCCTTGATGACATCAATCGTAGCTCTTCCAAAGCATGCTCTTCGGCAGGAATCCGAATCTTCGTAAGGACTAGATAGTTGATCGCTGTGGCCACAAATGCCGTGATGTATGCACCCGCAAAGAGCGGGATGAAGAAGAACTCCACAAGTACCACGACATAGTTAGGATGCGACAGCCAGCGAAAGGGGCCTTTGCTGATGCGTTCTGCGCCGGGCACCACGATAATGCGCGTGTTCCACGCAGGCCCCAGTGTGGAAATCGTCCAGTATCGCATGATCTGTGCCAGGACGATGACTCCGGCAAATAGCCACCATGGGTGCAACAGTTCGCCACCGCGCAAAACATGTTCCGAAGTCCATGCTATGAACCACGCTATGTGAAGCGCGACGATCAGCGGGTAATGAGAAATCCCATATTCGCGTCCTCCGCGAGCAAAGGCCAGACGTGCATTGCGCTTCGCGTGAGCAAGCTCAGCAAGGCGCTGCACAATGAGAAGGACGAGCAGAACAGCTGCGGCAATGTGCATGATCACTCCACAGAGTTGCGCAACAGAAGTAGCTCTGAACTAAAGCCGGGTCCAAGAGCTGCCATAAGCGAGTACGATGGTCGTGGTGCGGCAGCCCGTAACCAGCGCTCAAGCACAAACAAGACACTCGCACTGGACATATTGCCGAATTCTCGCAAGACACGACGCGCTGCGTCGAATGTTTCTTCGGGCAAACCCGTTGCCTGCGAATAGGCTTCCAGAACCTTCGAGCCCCCTGGATGCGCGATCACGTCAAGAATATCCAGACGATCAATTCCCCATACCATGCAGGCTTCACTTAGCACAGTAGGAACATGCTCCCGCACAAACGTTGGAATGTCACGAGAGAAACGGACGGCCAGTCCACTGTCAGTCACATCCCAGCCCATGATGTCGTGCGTGTCGGGAAAGAGCGTACTGTGACTGTCAACGATCTGTGGGCCGCCCCCTTCCCCACCGATGAGCACCGCGGCAGCACCATCGCCGAAGATCGAGCTGGCAACGATGTTTGATTTGCGGGTATCCGACTGACGGAATGTGACGCTGCAGATTTCGACAGCCACCATCAATACGCAGGCACCACCTAGACCACGAGAAAGTTCAGCAGCACGAGCCATGCCAGATACTCCGCCAGCACAGCCGAGACCAAAGATCGGCAGTCGCCTTGTAGAGGACGGCAAACCCAACCGCTGAATCAACATCGTGTCAAGCGATGGCGTCATCACTCCGGTGGAACTGACCACAACAACAGCCTTGATCTTGTCCAAGTGCTCTCCTGCGGCAGCAAGCGCCGCTCGTTCGGAAAGCTCTATGGCTGACTCGGTAAAGACGGCATTGGCCTCGCCGAAGCCATGGTCACGCTCGTACCACTCAGGCGGTCGTACGAAGTATCGCGTATGAATGTGATCGTGCTCGAAGACCTTCAATAGCCTCTCGAGATCCGCCACACGATCGCCAAATACGCGTTCAACGATGCGACGTACGACCGACTGGTCCACAACGTGCTGCGGTACTGCCGATGCGACGTTGACGATTCTGATAGCACTCATGGCTTTTCGGCCACAGGATCAGCCTCAGGGCTGTCGCATGTGTTTCTGAAGACCAGTTGCGAGAGACGCTTGCGATGCGCACTACTCCAGTCAATTCGCGGACGCTGCCGTTCAGGTGGCTGATAACCGAGGCGATACACTGCCATCAATTCCATGTCGTCAGGCACTTTCATGATACGCTTCAGCTCATCCCATGCCTCGGGTATCTCCATCGGCGTTGAGACAAACTGGATGCCCATGCCAAGCTCTGTGGTCATCAGCCAAATGTGCTCGATAGCCATTCCAAGCGATAGTGTACAGTAGAAACCACTGAGCTCACCAGGACGGTACTCATCCTTGCTAAGCAGTGCTGCAAGCAGTAACGGACTTCCCTCAATCAGCTTGCGATTATCCTCTCCGAGCACCCTGGCAACGCCAAGCTTGGAGAGCACATTCATCACACTGTCTGAAAAGACTTGCTTGATGAAGGGGCGAAGTGCGGCGGGCATCTGATCGATAAAGATCCCATCACGACGCTCATCCATTTCCTTCTCTGAGAAACGGAAGTACTTGCGGTAACGCGTAAAGAACGTCCCCCCTTCGATCAACTGCGTCATGGTACGACCCCCGATCTCGGCAATCTGTTTGCGGATTACCTGGTCGTCGATGAGCACAAATCGCCACGGCTGCGAGTTGAAGTGACTCGGAGCACGCTCTGCAGCTTGAATGAGCATATGCTGGTGCTCAAGACTCACCGGGCGCGGATCAAAGGCTCCGTTTGTTGTCTTGCGCGATTGGATCGCCTCCCAGAGAGTCATTCGCCTTGCTCGTAGAGAGAATCCACGACATCGGCGTAGCGATCGAGGACAGCTTTTCGCTTAACCTTGAGGGTCGGTGTCATCATACCATTTTCAACACTGAATGCCTCAGGGATGATCGCAAAGCGTCTGACTTTCTCGTACTTGGACAGGTCACGCTGGAGCCTATTAATCTCCTTCTCGATCGTAGTCCGTAAATCGGTGTTCTGAACAAGTTCTTCCCACGGCGTGGCAGCTGGAGCGTTCTTCTCTGCCCATGCCTTTACGGCTTCTTTGTCCAGTACCAACAAGGCTGTGCAATACTCTCGGGCATCGCCGACAAGCATCACTTGATCAACAAAGGGACACTGTGCCACAAGTGCTTCGATCGGCTGCGGTGCAATGTTCTTCCCACCAGATGACACAAGCAGATGCTTTTTTCGATCAGTGATGCGAAGGTGGCCTCGATCATTAAACTCTCCAATATCACCCGTACGCAGCCATCCCTCGGGATCGATAGACTTGGCGGTTTCTTCTTCATTACGCCAGTAGCCACGCATGATGTTGGGACCGCGAGCGAGAATCTCGCCATCATCGGCGATCTTGACCTCGACACCCGGAATCGGCTTGCCTACGGTGCCTAGGGCGATGTCCTCGAGTCGATGAACGCTGATTACCGGCGAAGATTCCGTTAAGCCGTAGCCTTCAACAATTTTGATTCCGAAGACCTGGAAGAACCGACCGATCTCAGGGTTGAGAGCTGCACCGCCCGAGACGAAGAATCGCAGTCGTCCGCCGAACCGATCACGAATCTTTGAATACACCAGCTTGTCAGCAATAGCATGCTGGAGCGCAAGAAGAGGACTTCTCTTGCCATTGACCCTTGCCTCACCTACGGCATAGGCCCAGCGGAAAATCTTCTGCTTGATCGGCTTATCCTTTTCCACCGTCGAAAGTATTCGCAAACGGATACGCTCAAACAACCGCGGGACGGAGGTCATCATCGTCGGACGCACTTGACGCATGAGCTCTGCCACGGTTTCAATGGACTCAGCTATGGTCAGAGAGCCCCCAACCGAAAAAGCAAGGTAGAATCCGGCCATTCGCTCAAATATGTGACAAAGGGGCAAGTACGAGACTAGGGAGTCGGTGTCGTAGAGGGTGATAACCGTCTGCGAAGACAGAACATTGGAAACGAGGTTACTATGCGTGAGCATTACACCCTTTGGGTTACCCGTCGTACCGCTGGTGTAGATCAGCGTCAGCAGGTCGTCGGATTTGATCTGAGTCGACGAAGACACATATAGATCACGACGATACTCTGCTGTTGTCGAGGCTTCAACCTGTGACATCACTGAGGACAACGTCAATACTCGAGGATCATCACATTCTACATCATTCATGGTGATGATGTGACGCAGCATCGGCAGGTCATCCCAGACCTGACGGAGTTTGTTAAGCTGAAGCTGGTTGGAGACGATCACGCAGACGGCATCGCAATCATGATAGATGAATTGAAGCTGCTTTGGCGTGAGTGTCGGAAAAACAGGCACATCAATAATGCCTGTTCCAACCATGGCAAAGTCACTAATGAACCACTCTGTGCGGTTTTCGCTGACAATACCGACGCGGTCGCCTCTCCGGATTCCTAGTGCATGCAACCCAGCAGCAAGAAGTTCAACCTTATCTCGCAGCTGATCGTGCGTGATGGACTTCCACGTACCGGCAACCCGCTCAGTGTAAGGGAACTTATCAGTGCGTCCGACATACTTCTCACAGACGCTGATGAATAGTTCAGGTATCGTTGAGATCATGATTAGTCTCCTCTTGTAGAATCGCGGAATATGCAACTAGTCTTCAAATGACCAGTCAACACTCAGTCGAAAAACGCGCATCAATTCAGGTGCGTTCAATACTGACGTCCACCAACTACTAAATATATTCTCATATGAAAGACGAAGGCTGGCGTTACCGACGTTTGCCGTCATAAACGCTGCCATACCATCGAACTGTGCTGAAGCCTGTCCAGCCCCTTGGCGAAATGTCCAGTACAGAGGCTCATAGCCCGGTAGCGTCGAGGTCGGCATCCACGATGCATTTACACCGAAACGTACACTGTTTGAAACGGTCCGGTACTCATACGAAACCATACAGTCGAGCATTGTAATTGAGGCATTTTCTGTACTGCCTTGTAAAGCAGTTTCCTGATAACGGACCCTTGGGGCGATATCGATTCCACCGAGATGTAGGTCGGCACGCATAATCACCCCCAAGATCGAACGTTTACCGTTGTTCGTAAAGATTAGCGTTGCAGCAGGGCTGGTCGTCGATAACTCGATCGCATCGCCAACCTGACGATAATACCCCATGATCGACGTCGAGATCCCCCCAATCTGTGTGGCCGCCTCGACAACGGCTAACGTGTGACCCTCCGACAGGACCGAAAATCGCTGCTGCATGGCCGAGGGGGCGTGCCTGAACATGGACAGATCTGCTTTGACAAAGGTTGGTCCATGGAAAAGACTGGCTCCGAATCCGAAGGACAGGGCGATATTCTCTGAGACTGAATGTACCCGAATCGCTGATCGAAGAAGCAGAGATGGAGCAATCGAATACTCTGCATGTGCAAAGGCTTCTGGTAGTAGTATCGCAGAGGGCAGCGTCAGACTTGAAGAATCGATTGTGCGAAAGGCCAGATGTGTTCCGGCACGCAGGCGAAGGTCACCATGTTTCTCTTCGAGTCTAACCACAAACCCTGAATGTGCGCCGCAAATGGTGCTCACACCAGAAGTATCACCCGTTAGGACCGCGAGAGCCGACCCTAGGTTGCGATGCATAGATTGACCAGATGCATAGGCCTGTGTGGTGAGCACGGAAGTCGAATCATCAGTCAAATGCCTCAGATAGGTTACCGTCAGATCATGACGACGTGATTCGTCCTGAAGCGTTCGCTGATCCTGCAGAAACACAGGAGTGGTTTGCTCAAATGTACTGGCCGCACCAGACGTATCAACACCACCCCATACCTGTGTATTGACCGTTGCAAGTCCATAACGGATATGTAGACTCTGGCGGTTGTTCAT
>JBILLF010000036.1:0-18937 GCA_044376225.1 Patescibacteria group bacterium
AGATTCCATTGATCGAAGTCAGTACGCTGGTAGAGTCCACGGGCACCGGCTCTGCGCACGTTGACGGACACATTTAGCCCCCTAGCGACATTCTGAGCAAACACGACATTAGCGGCTACAAGGTCACCAGCTCCCTGATGATACCACATGCTCATGTAAGGAGCGGCCGAGTTGTATATCACCGACTGCATATTCATCAGTACCGATGATGCCTGTGACGAAAGTCCGATGGCGTCAGTTCCATAGAGAAACTCAATGCGATCAAGACTGCCAACGGGTATCTGCGCCAAATGCAACTGCCCAGACCACAAATCAGTCATTGGCCGGCCGTCAAGGCTTACCCCAGTCTGGCCCGGATGTGCCCCGAGAATAGACATTGCATCATACTGACCGAATCCCCCGTTGCGAAGGGGCATCCATAGCGTCGCGCGTCGGAGCACGTCGGCCATATTCTCGTACTGGACAGTGCGAATGTTCTGCTTGCGAAGGCTTGCGCAGGCTCCAACCGAACTATCTGCAAGCCTGCCCAGCGCGCGATCCGGAATCATCAAGCTGTCAGACGCTGCGCAAGGACGAACACTTAATGCAAGCAAAGACGCCACCATCACCAGCAAAGCAGCAGAGCATCTGCATGACTTTGACCCGGGGATGATGGCGTGACCGCACATTATCAATTCAGCGTCCGAACGGATCGGAACCGTTGTTATGAAACGTCTGCTTCAGGTGAGGCTTCTTCTGCTACCGTGTCTTCTTCGCGACTTACCGTCGTGATGTCAGCGATATTGTCGCCTTCCTCCAGACGAATAAGCTTGACCCCCTGAGCATTACGACCAAGCACTCGCACGTCCTTGACCGGTTGCCGGATGAGGATACCGTTGGTAGTGATCACAACCAGGTCCTCGCCATCGTTGACCTCGAGAATCGCACAAATGGTGCCCGTTTTCTCGGTCATATTCATGGCGATCACGCCCTTGGCTCCGCGCTTTGTCTTACGGAAGTCCTCGACCACTGTGCGCTTACCGACGCCCCGCTCGCCAACGATGATCACGTGAGCATCTGAGCGACGCACGGCGGTTAGAGATATCACGTGATGATCGTCAAGCAGCGCGATACCACGAACTCCGGCCGCAGCGCGTCCCATTGGGCGCACGTCGGACTCATGGAACCGAACCGCGAGTCCATTGGATGCCCCGATAAGGATCTCCATAGACCCATCGGTTAGTCTGGCACCGATCAGACGGTCGTCATCATCAAGATTGACGGCGATGATACCATTCGAACGGACATTCGCGAAGTCCTTAAGAGCAGTTTTCTTGACGGTACCATTTCGTGTGGCCATAAAGATGAAGACATCCTCATGGTCAAAGTCGGTCACAGACAGATATGCCGTAACCTTCTCATCGGCCTGTTTATGAATCACATTTGCAAGCGAACGCCCCTTAGCGGTGCGCGAGCCTTCCGGAATGTCATAGACTTTCTGTCGATACACCCGGCCCCTATCTGTGAAGAACAGCATGTAGTGGTGTGTTGAGGCACGGAAGACGTGCTCCACCCAATCGTCATCATAGGTACCGGAACCCGAGACTCCGCGACCTCCACGATGCTGTCGGCGATAGTTCGTCACGGCAGTTCTCTTGATGAAGCCATTATGCGAGATCGAAACGATCACCTCTTCATTGGCGATCATGTCCTCGAGCGTGAAGTCCTTAGCATCATAAACGATCTGTGTGCGGCGCTCATCACCGTACTTCGCAGAAAGCTCTTTCAGTTCATTTGAAATGATCTGCATCTGCAAATCCTTGCTGGCAAGTACCGAGCGCAAGTGTTCGATGGTCTTGATGAGCTCAGCATACTCGTTTTGGATCTTCTCACGCTCCAAACCTGTGAGGCGCTGAAGACGCATGTCAAGAATCGCCTTGGCCTGGATTTCAGAGAGTCCAAACCGCTCCTGAAGTCGAGCCGATGCCATTGGAACATCTTTCGACTCCTTAATGGTCTTGATCACGGCGTCGATGTTATCGAGCGCTATGATGAAGCCCTCCAGAATGTGGGCTCGCTTCTCGGCAGCATCCAGATCGAATTGCGTGCGGCGAACGACCACTTCGTTGCGATGCTTGAGGAACTCTTCCATGAGTTCCTTGAGCGTCAAAATCCGCGGACGACCATTAACCAGAGCCAGCATGATCACACCGAAGGTGACCTGCATCTGCGTGTGCTTGTAAAGGTTGTTCAACACAACCATCGGCACGGCATCGCGCTTAAGCTCAATGACGATGCGCATTCCGTCGCGGTCCGACTCATCACGGATGTCTGAGATATCTTCAAGCGACTTTGCCTTGACCAGGTCGGCGATCTTCTCAATCAGACCGGCCTTGGAGACCTGATACGGGAGTTCAGACACAACGATCGACTCGCGGCCCTGCTTATTGGTCTCAATACTAGCCTTGGACCGGACAAGGATCTTACCGCGGCCAGTGGTGTAGGCGCTGCGAACACCTTCGTAGCCGTAGATAATGCCCCCAGTCGGAAAGTCCGGGGCCGTAACGTGTTGAATGAGCTCCTGATTCGTAATGTCTGGGTCAGCGATGACGGCTTGTATGCCCGAAACAACCTCACGCAGGTTGTGCGGTGGAATGTTCGTAGCCATACCCACGGCAATACCATTTGCACCGTTGACCAACAGCGTCGGAAGCACCGCGGGAAGAACCGTAGGTTCTTCGAGCGAATCATCAAAGTTGGGACGGAAATCGACCGTGTTCTTGTCGATGTCGCGCATGACCTCCATGGCAAGTCCAGCCATGCGGGTCTCTGTATATCGCATGGCGGCCGGTGAGTCACCGTCGATCGATCCAAAGTTGCCCTGACCATCGACAAGCGTGTAACGCATCGACCATGTTTGTGCAAGACGAACCATGGCGTCATACACGGCCGAATCACCGTGCGGGTGATACTTACCGAGGACTTCCCCGACGATACGGGCACTTTTCTTGTATGGCCGGTTCGGCATCATGCCCAGCTCGTACATCGCATACAGAATGCGCCGGTGCACTGGTTTCATGCCGTCACGCACGTCCGGCAGGGCACGCGAAACGATGACCGACATCGAATAGTCAAGGTAGGAATCACGCATCTCGTCCTCCATCAGGACGGTCATGATCCGCTCATTCAGAAGTGCCATATCCCCTTAGAATCAATGGTGTTTGCCAATGGGCAAAAGTACAAAAATGCCCCCTCTTGCAGGGGGCTGAAGAGCCCGTAGCTAGGGCGTTACAAGCAGATTTCTGGTCACTGTGGATAATGTTTTTCCATCCCCAGAGAGCAACTCGGCAACTATGGTATATGCACCAGGGCCGAGCGTATAGTCCGAGCTAACCGGATCGATCTTCACGAGGGTCCGACCGGAAGCCACCTGCACCGTACGTGAGCTAAACAAGCGCCCCTGAAGGTCGTATGTGGACACCCGAACGCCAGCAGAAGAATCGACAAGTACGGCATCAAACTGAACATTGATGTTGCCTTGACTCGAACCGGGATTAGGATACACAAGCAGATCGGAGATCGTTGAACGATCAGCCAGATACAGCGATATCTCGGATGTATCGGCATTGCCGCTCACATCTCTGGCTCGAATGATGACAAGGTTCTCCCCCGACTCCATCGGAAACAGGAACCTCAGCACTGCGCGCGCTTCAGCGTTGTATCCGAGCTCCTGACGCAGACCAGCTGTCCCGATGAACTCCCATCCCTGAACGTTGTCACGCCGAATACGTGTACCGTTAACGAACACAATGATGTTGTCGTCAGATTCGATGGGAAGCCGGCAACTGTCGCTGACAAGTACCTCGAGTCGGGGCAAATTCTGCACATAAAGACCATCATTGCACGGAACGCCGTCTGCGAAAAGACGTGTAAGCGGAGCAGCTGTATCTTCAGCGACATTTCCTCGCCCCTTCCATCTGGAAAAGACTCGATTCTGCATTGAAACCGTTGCATCAGGATCAATCTCAGTCACACACTCAAGACTTGAGGGGACTTCGGCACTGGATAAACGATAACTCCGTGCGGTCTGACTCAAAGGCCCAACGCTGATCGTATCGTTTCGAACGGCGAGCACCGCACCGGAGGTATCACGCAAATACACCCGCAGCGGTGCCGTCACGACTCCGTGGTAACGACGGGCATTATATGTCCGTGATCGGAGATCAAAGGTATCACCACGCGTTAGCGATTGCGGGAACAACTCACCACCGGCAGAAACGAGTTGCGGACGTGGCACATAGTCCAAATCAATGTGTTGCACCTCTGGATGGGGCTCAGATTGATTGGCCACAAGCGACAGCCCGATCAGCTGATAGCGGAAACCGCTCTCCGTTTGCCAAGATCCATCTATTCGGATTGTATCCAGAGCGCCAGCCGGATTGGTGCGCAGAGCCGTCACAAACGAAGTACCCCTTCCAATGGTCTTTGTCCCCTTCCAGCTTCCCACAGAGATCAACGGTAGCGGGAGCTGAAGAGAAGCAGCACTAAATGGAAGATCAACGGTTGACCGCACAATCGCTCCATTTGCGGCGAACTTTTCTGCGTATGGTTTACCAGTGGTCTCCGCGCTTCCAACCAACACATAGGAAGAGGAAGGCTGCAGGGAATCACCAAGCATCGCTCCAAAACGTTTGAGCTGCGTAACGAGCTCACCGAGCAAGGTATCGCGCTTGAATCTCGTGAACGACTCGTCGCAGGCGACCATGACCAATAGATCTCCACGTCGTACTGAATCGCGCAGGAATCCTATGCATTCACGGGCATAACCATTATGTCCAGTCTCAACAGGGCTTGCGAACGGCGAGGTATCGAAACGCCGCACTGCACGCGGCACTGTATCGTATGGGGCAAACACGACGATATTCAGTCCCTGTCGGAACGAGTTCTCCAGAATGATACTGTCTCGCAGGCGGATCGACATATACGGCTGTCGAACCGGGTCGGACGTTGGCCTTCCCCCGGAGAGCACTGTGATCGGCACTGGGTAGCGAGGTAGCGAGATGAGGCGTTGCCCGCTGTCAGTTATGCTGCGGTCGCCACCAGAAAGGACATCCGACAAAAGTCGGTGTCGTTCTGGATTGTTGGCACCACGAACAAAGACAACGGGTTGCCATGCGATCTGCGTGGGGGCAGAAGTGGACTTCTTCCGAGGCCACGCTCCGATCCAGTATGTGCGCAGAGAATCTGGACCGAACGTATCTGGTATCGTCCAGTCAACCAGAGAAGGGGCTCCTGCAACGGCTCGTTTAACGTCAAAGCTCAGTGAACGAATGAGCACGGCATTGGTGTCAGGTTCGGAGCAGATGGCGAATTCTACTTCAAGTTCCTTCTCTTGTCCTGGCTTCGAGAGGACGTCGATCACACGAACGGCCGTCGAAGAAGGATCCGTCACCTCAAAGGCATCCGGTTCAAGTATGATCAGAGAGCGGCGACGAACGTCATAGTTGACATTGACAAAGTTATCCGACAGACGATCACCCAACAGACGATCTGGATCAATGGTGATGGACATCGAATGCCGTCCAGCCATACCAGATATCGGCAGGCGAAACTCCACACCAGTCTGGCGACAGAGCCCTTCATCAATCCGCACCGTGAAGGTGTCTAAGCGCTGTTCGAACTGGCGAACGAGGCGAACATTGACGCCGACCTTGGTTGCTATGCCCTCGTTCCAGACTTCACCGCGAACGATCAAAATGCTATCATCCTCGAGGATCGGCTCCGCCTGACGCGGAGAAGCGAATCGAACTCTATCGACAGAGAGTGTCAGCTCAGCCGCAGTATCGATACGAACTCTGGTAAATGGGTCACCCAAGATGCAGAACTGCATTGAGGTGTTGATCGCATAGGCGGAATTCGTGCGCGAGAAACTAGACTTTGCCTCATACACAAGGCGTCCGATGTCGCGAATGGAGGTGTTAAGCAGGACATCATGAACACGCAAGTGCAGAAACTCCCCAGCACTGATGTATTGCAATCCCGTAGAGCCGATGGAGACAACTGCGCCCTTACGAGGCTCAAAGAGATACTTGGCATTTTCACATGTGGAAGACGGGCTTGAATAGGAACCTGTCAGACATGAGTAGGAAGCTAGGATCGGATAGCGCCCCTCGTTGTTGAGCTGGGAGGGTTCCCAATCTTCGATGTCGAACTGCTCCGTTCCACCATGACCAAGAAAGTTGACCCAGCCGACACCCTGTGCGATAGCGTCGCGCATCCTCCTGCCCGGATGATCCATCTCAGTCTTGCATACGACAACGGTGTCAATGCACAATGGTGGATCGACGAAAACGACTCCGGTTCCGAACTCATCACGCAGAGCGCGGTTAATGATATCGCAGAAGTTGTCACCCTCTTCACCACCCCCACCATAGAGGAAACGTCGATGATACGGAGCCTGTGGAACTGTGTCAGCGGAAATGATCTTGTCAACGAGCGTTGCCGTCTCAGACGCCGTTGCTCCTGGGAATCTCGACACAACGAGCTCCGGAGTGGCCAAGTCGTTCTCGTCATCAAGCAAGCCAAACCACATATCACTGCTCGGCCGTCCATAGGTTGGCACCTGATCGACGCGAACAGCATCGACGTTACCACCACGCACGGCGCGACGCACATCCCAGCTGGCACTACCGATGAGTATGCAGTGCGTCGGCTTACGTGCATCGCTTCGCTGCCACGCATCTCGCAGAAATGCACGAACTGCTCGAGGATCATGACGTCCCGCACCGTATGCTTCGAGCACTTCGTCAACATCAACGATCACGATTTTCTTTCCCGAAAACTGATCGCGGTGCGCTGCCCAACGTTGTACCTCTGCATCGTGCTCCCGATGCGTGATGGCAATGACATCAGCCCCCTGCGACCAGTCGCGACGACTGAGAAATCCATTGGTGGCAGGACTCACCTTTGCGGTCTCTACCCCAATACCACCACCGATCACGAGGAAGTGCTCCCCACTTCTGAGCGGTAGATGCGCAAGCCCGTTAACTGCTCGCGAATTGGGCCACACGCTTAGGTGACGCGTTACTCCACCAGAAGGATCACATACTCGACCCTGCGTAGTGGCAATCCAGCCTGTATCACCAAGCATAACGGGATCTACGACCGCTCCACGATCCTTCAGAGCATCAACGACTCTCATTTCGACCTTGCCGCGAGCCTGAACAACAACGAGGGGTAGTGTGGTATCGGACCTCTGAATGACCTTGATAAGGTCATCTGCTGTTTCATGGCGACGAAGAACTGGACGTAATGAGATCGGGTCGACGACAACGGATGCGAAGTTTGTAAGACTATCGGTATAGACGAAATCATCACCGATCACGACCCCAAGTGAATATTGCCCCTCAATGGTTTCAAGGGGCTTTGATGGTGTGCGATACGACCACAGTGCAGCCCTCACATGAAACATGCTTCGTTTTGAAACTGGGAAACTGATCTCGGAGTGAAGCGTGTCGATGACAACTGCATCATTGAGGGGCATATTCTCGATGATCATTTCAGCACTTCGATCAAGCCGTACATAACCGTCGAGGCGTCCATTCTCGGCCATGCTGCGCCCCTGACCTCGCATTTCGATAGCGTCAACCAAGACGAGGCTAGACCAGTCGTTCGATGGTATTCTCTCAGGGAAACCTGTTGCCTGTATGTGAACAGTGCTAGGCACGAGAGGAATCGATCTGGACTCTACAGTTCCGTCGATGATGTGTTTCCCATACCCATTTACCTCGAGCCGTTTCGGCGTTGCAATTCCAGGGAATATCACATCAACAGCATGATCAGGATCATACACTTTGGAATCCGATGTTGTTACAACGGTCGCCGAATATGACACCGGAGAGTCACTGTCTGCGGAAATGAAGGATGTCGCGAATTGTCCAGCTTGCTGGGCCCTTGCGTTCAAACTCGTCCAGTAAAATCCCTCCAGCGCTGCGCGTGGTGTGTACAGGTATCCGAGATCATCGTCAACCCCGTTTCCCGGATGAAAGTATCCAGTATCACGTTCGAAGTGAACTCGTCGCTCGAGCGAGGAGAAGCTCGAGTCCTGCGCTGGAAGTTCGTTTTGTCGCAGCCGCAGACGCTCCGAACCCCGATGCGTACCTGTTAGGTAGAAGATCGACGTGGTATCGCACTCATCCAGGTGGGTGGTGTCACCGATAGGACGACGTCCTAGAAAGTAGATTACGTCGCCGGCCGTGAATGTAGATGACTTGTCAGCGTCAACAATGTAAACTGGTTGCTGCACACCCCGCCAAAACAATGCAATCGAATCCAGAGAGCTAAACGGCGTCAGAGGTAAAAGAGATTCAGCCGTTACCTTCGCTACCCCGTCTCGAAAGGTTTCGAGCCGCACAAAGGACCGTGCGCTGTGGTACCAACTCGTCGGATTGATGAAATCAAGGGGCTTCTCCTGGCTCTTTGTCACGCGCGAGCTCGACTCGAATGGCTGCCAGTCGGGATTGAGGATGGGAGGTCCAACCGGCGGCTGAAGAAGACGTCCGCGTCGCATAGGTGTCGACCATTCTAGGCGAATGAAGAACTCATCAGGAACGACGGCTCCCCCAGCACGAAGCCGCGAGAGGTCAACTTCGAGACGGACTACTGGCCTGTCACCATAGGAACCGTATGCAACCAGCCTAAGGAATGATCGTAGGTACTCTGGCCGACATTCTGAGATGGTGACTTCCCCGACCGACGGAACAAAGGCTGCATACTCAAGTACCGCATGTTTCGGATCATCTGCCGAAACACTGCTGCGTGGGTGTCGAATCGTCACCGTACCAGTTCTCGAATCGACTACGACAGCACCGGCGAGAGCACGTTCAGAAATTTCAACAGATCTCTCTGTTGACCGTCCGAGCAGGCCGATCGACGATAGCGCGAGAAGAAGAACTATGAAGGAGAGTCTTCGCATAAACAAGAAGCGCCGTGACACATACCCATGTATCACGGCGCCAAACATGATTTCGTGTTATCGTTTGTGGTGATTAGCCGTTGTGCTTTGGCGACGGGAAAGCCTCGCGCATAGCAACGATGATCTTCTCGGCAACCTTATCGGAAACCACTCGCTTTACGTTGTCATCACTTGCAAGGGCTTCGGCAATGGCTAGCTCCACCTTCTTCTTGATGATCTCTGATGTTTCACCCACAAGGGCACTCGCCATCGAGTGCATGTCTTCTGAAACATCCTTCATCGTTTCAAGTTGACTTTTGCTGGCGTCTTCCATCTTCTTCATCAGCTTGTCCATGCGCTCTTCACCTTCGGTGTAAACAAGACCAAAGGCAAGCAGGGCAAGAAGAGTACCTTCGAGGGAGATAGCGGCAAGAATTAGCGAAGGCTTCGTGGCTGGAATGAACTTCAGACCACGGATACCGATGATAACGATCAGAATAGCGGCGCCAAAGTACGCCAGTCCCGTAACGTTATTCGAGTACTTTTCGGTGAAGTGGTGAGCCATGTACAAACGCAGACCACCAAACAACTTTGCGCGATTGCGCGACCACTCGATCCCCGCCGTCGTGTCGAGAATCTCCTTCACGACAAAGTCAGAGAAGAACTCGTTGATCCGGATAAAGAGGGCTTCCTTGCGGAATTCAGATAGCGCTACGTCTGGAGTGAAAATCTCATCGAACCGGATAAGTCGGCGCCCACGAGCCTTTGCATCTTCCTCCGATTCCTGCGCCGTGCGATCCCAAACAACCTTGAAGGCCGCGCGCACATCCTTGTGCTCCAGCTGATTCAGGTCACCGTCTGGCATGACAAGAAGCTCGACGATCTCGTCAGGGAAACCCGATTGAAGACGAATCTTGGTCTTGGTATGATGGATCTCTCGCTCAACCTTCTGCGCCATGTATCCAAGGCCGCTCGGGAAGAAAAACGTAATGAAGATGGCGAACGTAAAGCCAATGGCCAGACACAGGATCACGAAGCCGATTGGAGGCTCGATGATGATCGAGTTTTCGCCGAGGCCGCCCTCCTGCGTAGCGCGCAGGACCCACGTCCCGTGCTCCTTGCGGTAGCCGTCGCGCTCCTCAGTGCGATCTGCACCGGTCTCGAAGTCGAACACGTATTCAGACTTGACCAACTGCTTAAGACCAGCGGCCTTTGCCTTCGTGACACGCTCGGCTGGCGCCATTTCCGAGGCATCCTTCGTCATCAGGGCCTTTACGCCGGGTATGACGTAGTCGAACTTCTCACCGCTCTTCTCACTGACCTCGGGTGCAAAGAGATTCGACACGGCCATCTGAACTGCCGTGGGGATCACGAAATAATAGAAAAGGGCAGCGATCGCCGCCGTGAGGGCAAACAGAATCGCCGTGTGTTGAACCCCAGCTTTTGGAACTGCTGCATGTCCGCTTGCTGTCATCGCCACTCCTAAAGTCGAAGATGTGAACGCAATTACTCCCCCTGTCGAGAAGCAGTGGCCAATATACAAAAGGTCACCCTCCCAAAAACGTCCGGAAAGCAAGTTTCATGTATGCCATTGCCAGCCATTGTCAACGGCGTCCGTATTTTCGCGTCTATGAAAGCCTACTCACCACGCTTTGCAGTTCTGCCGAATGAGGTCATCCCGACCCTTCGGGATTACATCCTCGTCGATGGATTCGACCACGTGATTGACCTCGACAACAGCCATGGAGCATGGCTCGTTGAGGCCCGCACGCAGAAGCCGTACTTGGACTTCTTCACATGTATCGCCTCGATGCCGATCGGGATGAATCACCCCAAGATGACCGATCCGGCCTTTGTGGAATACCTTGGCAAGGCTGCACTTAATAAGCCATCGAACTCGGACATCTATACTGAGCACATGGCAACGTTCGTGAAGACGTTCTTCGAGTTAGCCCTTCCCAAGCACTTTCGGTATGCCTTTTTCATTGACGGCGGCACGCTTGCCGTTGAGAATGCCATCAAGACTGCAATGGACTGGAAAGTCCGTCGGAACTTTTCAAAGGGCTACTCCAGCGATCGAGGACATCAGATCATCCACTTCCAACGGGCTTTCCACGGACGCTCGGGATACTGTATGTCCCTGACGAATACCGATCCCACAAAAGTCGCCCACTGGCCACAATGGAAGTGGCCAAGGATCTCTCCCCCATCGCTATCGTTCCCCGTCACCGAGGACACCCTTACCGATGTGCGCCGCAGAGAGGATGAGGCTGTGGCGGCAATACAGCAGGCCTTCATCGACAACAAGGATGACATAGCGGCGATCATCATCGAGCCGATTCAGGGTGAAGGGGGCGACAACCACTTCCGCCCTGAGTTTCTTCGGCGTTTGCGTGACCTCTGCGATGAAAACGAGGCCCTTCTGATTTTCGATGAAGTTCAGACCGGCGTTGGTATAACCGGACATTGGTGGGCTCATATGGGGCTGGGCGTGGAGCCCGATATCATGTCCTTCGGCAAGAAGATGCAGGTTTGCGGAATCGTCGTTGGTCCTCGCATTGACGATGTTCCGGATAATGTGTTCCACACGTCAAGCCGCATCAACTCTACCTGGGGTGGTTCGCTCGTCGATATGGTTCGCGCGACGAAATACCTCGAGATCATTGATGAGGAGCGTCTTGTTCAGAATGCCAATGATGTAGGCGTGTATCTGCGTCAGCAGCTGTCAGACCTTCGCGACCGAGTGGGACATGATCGCATGTCGAATATCCGCGGCATGGGGCTTTTCTGTGCCTTCGACGTGATGTCAAAGGAACACCGAAACTCCTTCCTCAAATCAGCCTATGACAATGGCCTACTTCTCGTTGGTAGCGGCGAGCATTCGATTAGGTTCCGTCCGCCACTCAACCTGACCCGTGATTTGGTCGATAAGGGTATCGAGATTATTGGCCATTGTCTAGAGCATGCGGAGTAAGGGGCTCGAATATTTCGATTGCGGCCGCTGTGACCATTGGGACGGCTTCTTCAAAGCTCTTATGACGAATTCGTGCTCCGGCTGCATGGACGTGCCCACCACCCCCAAACTTGGCGGCAAGGTCCCGAACTCCTGTGTCGCCTTTTGAACGGAACGAGCATTTGATCTCACCGTCAACTTCGACGAAGAGTATTCCGGCACGAACGCCGGCAATACTTAGTGTGTGGTGCACAAATCCCTCCACGTCGTCGACGTTACATCCGGTTTCAAGAAGGTCACGGCGACGAACGTTCATTGTGCACAGCTGTCCATCGGCATGGATCTCCATCGATGCGAGGCCGATTCCCAGCAGTCGTGTCCTTCCAAACGAACTCTGATTGATGACTTCTTCATAGGTCCTAACCGGGTCTGCCCCCTTGCTGATAAGCAATGCTGCCAGACGGAATACCTCGGCTGTCGTGCGGAAAAAGCGAAATGAGCCGGTATCGGTCATGATTCCTGTGTAAAGACAGGTTGCAACCTCTTGAGTGATCGCATTGTCTCCGTCGATTGCAAGGATGATCTCGGCTACGAGCGAGCAGGTTGAGCATGCCTCAGTGTCGATCAGAGCAAGATGGGCGAAGTCCTGAGGATACGTATGATGGTCAATATTGACGAGCGTCGCCGTGGATTGGGCGATTTGAGCTCCAAGTTCTCCAAGCCTCTGAAGCGCGTTGAGATCGAGTACCAGGATCAGATCGGCCTCGGTGATCAGCTGGTCATATCGAGAGCTATAGGTGATCATGTGCTCGGCCCCCGGCATCCATTGCAGATTAGATGCGGCTGCATTTGGCAGAAGAACCGCACACTCCATCCCACGGGATTGTAACCATTTCCACGTTCCGAGAGCAGATCCGACAGCATCGCCGTCTGGATTGACGTGCGTGACGATCACAACGCGATGAGCACCGCGTAGGATCGTGTGGAATTCAGCAATGAGGGATGGATCAATGTTCATGGCGGTGCGATAACTTCGCAGAATGTGGACGTGGCGCAAAATAGGAACTGCCGTTGGGGCGGTGGTGATCGTGGTGCTCATAAGTCTCGTGCTGATCGATCAGCTTGTGCTGCCTTGGATTGTATCAACTTCGGAGACGGTACGCGTTCCGTCTGTCGTTGGTAAGCAATCAACAACGGCACAGCGTCTTCTTCAGGAGAAAGGCCTCCAGGTCAAGGACATCCGCTATCAACACAGTCCAGACCTTCCGCCGGGTGTCGTTATGTCTCAGTTGCCCTATCCAGGAGCGACCGTGAAAGAGGGTCGGCGTGTGTATTTGACCGTGAGCAAGGGGCTTGAGACCGTCACTGTGCCACGTCTGATCGGCATGACCATCCGTGATGCAAGGCTTGCACTAGCGCGTGCTGGCTTGCAGCTCGGGACCATTTCCTCTGTGGCTGACGAGCAGATTCCGGCAGACGCTATCGCCTGGCAGTCCACTCCAGCAGGTACGTCGGTCGCATCAGAAACAGCTATTGCTGTGGGTGTCTCCAATGGTGGGACGCAAAGAATGCCGTCGCTTATTGGCCTTCGTCTCGATGAAGCGCGTCAAGTTCTCGACCCCTTGGGAGTTATGATTGGTTCGGTCACTGAACGAAACACGCAGGCCTTTGCCTCGGGTACGGTCATCGATCATCAGCCCCCTGCCGACAGTGCCATTGCGTCTGGAGGCACGGTGTCGATTATTCTGGCACGCTAACCCACACACGGCCGTCACGTTCGAGTACGTCGTACGTGCGAAGCCCTCCGCCCCCTGAGATGTTTCGGCCAGTGCAGATATCGAAACGCCACCCATGGGCCGGACACGACACCGTTCCCTCGTCGACATAACCGTCGAACATTAGGGCCTCGCGCTTATGCGGGCAAATGTTGGTAACGCAGTGTGCAACTCCGTTCACGCGGAAGAGTGCAAGGTCATGCTCGATGTCCAGTTCGACACGAAAGCCACGCCGCTCTATGACGTCGATTGATCGGCAGACCGCGATGTATCGTTTGCCGTCAACAGTCATCTGCTGGGTAAATGGCATCATCGACATAACCTGTACACATGATCTATGACAGGCCCTTTGGGTCCCATAGTCAAGGATGCAGCATCACGCAGGGCATCGTGCTCGAAGATCACGATCCACTTCTCATCGATGATGCGCGGCAAAATTGCGCGCTTCTCCTCGATCGTGGTCAACGGAAAGTTGTCATAGGCCATGCCATAGGGAATCGTGATATGTGCAGAGGTCGGCATCAGGTCCGCTGGGAAAAGCACTGTCGTCGTTCCGTCGCTGACACGTAGCGTCTGCATGCCTTGCGTGTGACCGAAGACACTTTCGACGAACACTCCGGGAAGGACTTCGCCATCACCGTCTAGTGTCTCGACAAGGCCTGCACTGACAAGGGGCTCAAACATCTCAGGCATGAACGATGCCCGGTCCTTTTCTTTCGGATTACGGGCCCAGTTTAGTTGGTTCTGCTGCACGTAATACCGTGCATTGGGAAACCGAGGGTCACCGTTTTCAAGCGTTGCCCCCCCCACATGATCAAAATGCAGGTGGGTTAGGATCACGTCTGTCACATCCGAGGGGTCAATTCCGTGTTGTGCTAGTGACGCTTCGATTGAATGATCGTCGAAACGAATGTCATAAATGTCCCGAAGTTTCTCCGACATCCAGGGACAATTGCCTGTATCGACAAGAATCGTACGGTCATTCGAGCGAAGAAGTAGCACCTTGGCTGCCATCGGTATTCGGTTGCGGTCATCCGGCATCGCATAGACCTTTTGCCAGAGCGTGCGCGGCACCACACCAAACATCGCACCACCATCGAGACCAAACCGACATGTCTCCAGGAGCGCCACCGAATACGGTCCGACAGTTAACTGGTCGTGGTTCATGGGGATAACTACTCCGTCAATAGATCCGCAAAACAGGGTTGAGACGTACAAACTTACACCGGCAAGGTCCAGCCATTCCACGCTCGGCCGTATATTTGTCGCTTGTGTGAATCGGTCGCTAGTCGTGACCGATTCGCCGAGGCCGGTCTTTTGTCATTCATTCGACGGAGGAGTACCCACCATGGGTGCCATTACACGAATTCGCCAAATCAGTCCGTATTTCCTGGCGGTCATCGCTACACTCTTCATCGTGTTCATGGTTGTACAGGATTCTAGCTGTACAAGCCTGCGCAATAATCGCCCCTCGGCTGAGAGCATGTCTGTTGCCGTTGTTAACGGAGATGTGATCACCGTTGCCGACTTCGAGGCTCGCGTCAAAGACGTGATCGAAGCTCAGCGTCAGCAGAACCCCAATCAGGAGGTTGATGACGAAGTCGTTCGGCAGCAGGTTTTTGACGAAATGGTCAACGAAGTTCTTCGCCGTCAGGAGGCCGATAAGCTCGGTATCGTGGTCACACCGCAGCAAGTCATCGATATGCTGGTGACCAACCCTCCTCAGCAGTTCCAGTTCGGCAAAGACAGTCTTGGACGCTTTGACCCGCAGATGCAGTGGACGCTTGTCACTCAACCGGAGACCGTGGAGAAACTTCTAGAAAGTAATGGTCTTACCCTGCAACGTTGGAAGACCATCCTTCTCCAGACGGAGGATTACCTGCGTGCTCAACTTCTTCAGCAGGCCCTGGCTTCAACGGTTGGAACGATCCTAAGTACTCCTTCTTTGGCCTCAGCCAAGCAGGATTTCATCCGGGAGAATTCATCGGCTGACATTGAGTACGTGGCATTGAGCAACAGCCGCGTAGCCGACAACGACGTGAAGGTCAGTGACGCTGACGTTGCGGCGTACTATGAGAAGAACAAGCAGTTCTATACACAACGTCCGTCGCGGGAGATCACCTATATCATCTTCCCGATGCTTGCCTCGAAGGAAGACACCGTCAATGCCCAGAAGAAGTCGATCCGCCTGTCCGAGTCACTCGGCAAGGCCACGACGCCTGCAGAGCGTGATTCTGTCTTTTCGATGGAAATGAACGCCCTGCGCGGTACAGAATCAGACTTCACACCGGTCAATGAGCTCGATCCGAATGTCGCAACTGCTCTTGGATCGCTAGCTCCGCGTGAAGTGTTTGGCCCCCTGAACATCCCAGGTGGGATCTCGTACTACCGTCTTGAAGAACGCCGTGAGGGTGTGAACACCGTAGCTCGCGCATCCCACATCCTGATCTCTACAGAAGGAATGTCTAAGGATTCTGCAAAAGCACAGGCTCAATCAATTCTCGCTCGCGTCAAGAAGGGTGAGGATTTCGCAGAACTTGCACGAACGTTTTCAAAGGACCCAGGTTCGGCACAGCAAGGCGGAGATTTGAATTACTTCGGCAAGGGGCGTATGGTTCCAGCGTTCGACAGCGCCGTGTTTGGTGCGTCGGTCGGTTCAATTGTTGGCCCTGTTGAAACGCAATTCGGATACCACATCATCAAGGTCACTGACAAGACATCGCTCGAGTATAAGTATTCAACCATCACGCTCAAGACGGTCATCTCGTCAGCAACGAAGCGCAACATTGCCTCTGCTGCGCAGCAGGCGCTCGAAGCGATCAACGGCGGTGAGTCCATCGAAGCCGTCGCTGCGCGCTACAAGAACAAATTCTACGCTGTCATCCAGAAGTCACCGCTCTTCGGACGCGAAACACCGATTATGCAGTCACGTGAAATCACGGCATGGGCCTTCGAGAACGAAGTAGGCGCAGCCATTCGCCGCGATGTCAAGTATTACGGTGCAGTCGTTGCACAAGTATCCGATGCACGCGAGGCCGGTGTGAAGCCTCTCAAGGACGTGCAGGAGCGCATCATGCGCACGCTCACCGAGCAGGCGAAGCTCAAGAAACTGGAAGCCCAAGCAAATCAAATGGCCGCCACAGCAGCGTCGGCTGGACTATCTGCTGCACGTGGCGGTGATTCTACGATCCCCTATCAGACGCAGGCCGGTGTTCGCAACAACGGCATGATCACTGGTTTTGGTGGTGAGTACGCCGTTACGGCAAAAGCATTCAATCTTCCGGTCGGCCAGGTTAGTGGCCCAATCAAGGGCGAACGAGGCTGGTTTGTGATCAAGGTCGTGGCGCGACAAGATGCCGATGTATCCGTTTTTGCGAAGAATCCGTCAGCGTCGCTCCAGGGTGCGTCGGCACGCCTGCGTGGTAATGCCTTCGGACTTTGGTTCCAAAAGGTTCGCGAGAATGCGGAGATCGAAGACAAGCGTTTCAGCTCGCAAAGCTGATATCGGTCTGTATTCAACGATGTTCAACGGCCCCATGTCGATTTCGATGTGGGGTCGTTTTGTATCTACCAGCCACTAGCCCATGACGATCAATGCAGCCTACGCCGAGTGCCTGGCCATATCAGGCAGTCACTACGAGAACTTCCCGGTTGCATCGGTACTGGTGCCTGCGCCACTGCGTCGCCATATAGCCGCGATCTACGCCTTTGCACGGGCAGCTGACGATCTGGCCGATGAAGGAATGCTAGATCAACATGTGAGGCTCTCAGCTCTGGATGACTTCCGCCGTCGACTCCGCACACCGGACCGAGACCAGGCCATCGACGTGGCTCTTGCCGACACCGTAGCACGCTTTTCACTGCCCCTCGACCCCTTCGATCGACTTTTGAATGCCTTCGTGTCCGATGTCGGACAGGTGCAGTTTTCATCATGGCAGCAGGTGTTGGACTACTGCCACAACTCAGCCAACCCCGTCGGCGAGCTCCTTCTGAGACTTGATAATGCTCCAACTGCCCCCTTACCAGAAGCCATTGCCGCAAGCAACGACATTTGCACCGCTCTTCAGGTGACAAATTTCCTGCAGGATGTTGCCATCGATCGTGCGCGCGGACGCACCTATCTTCCGTTGTCGCAGGACGAGACCATCTCGCGCACATACGCACTATACGAGCGGGGTCGCGCTGTAGCTCAACATCTTCGTTCGTGGCGCTTACGCTGGGAGATTCGCCTAACAATGGCAGGTGGTCTAACCATGTTGGATCTCTGCGCACGACGTGGCCGGTCAGATGTTCGTCCAACTCTTGGGAAACGTCATCTTCTGCGACTATTGTTACGACTCTTTCATGTTGTTTCACAGAAGCCCCTTCCCTATTCAGGGGGCTGATCTTTAACGACGTGAACTCGTAACTTCGCCTTATGTCGAAGCATGTATACTCGGACACCGAGGACGCCCTAGCATTTTCAACGAATGGCAGTACCTCGTTCCATTACTCCTTTGGGTTCCTGCCCAAAGAGGAACGTGCGGCGATCAAGACTATCTATGCCTTTGCACGACGAATAGACGACATTGTAGACGAGAATCCGTCTGCCGAAGAGTCGGTCGTGAGCGAAAAGCGCAAGCGTCTCGCCTGGTGGCGGCAGCAAATCGAAGCCATCTATTCCGAGTCAGCTGAAACATCAGCATCTGTCTTCCCATTGGCGGCCGTAGTGCGCCGGTACAATCTGCCAAAGCAGTACTTGTTGACGGTGATCGATGGCTGTGAGCGAGATCTCACGCAACGTCGGTATGAGACCTTTGATGATCTGAAACGCTATTGCTACTCAGTAGCCTCTATCATTGGTCTTATCTCGATCGAGATCTTCGGATACCGTCATGAAGCTACGCGTCAGTATGCAATTAATCTTGGGTATGCTCTGCAGCTGACCAATATCCTGCGTGACGTAAAGACCGACATGGATCGTGGCTACATTTACATTCCCCGTGAGGATCTGGTCAGGTTTCGCTATACCGAAGATGATCTCCGCAACGAGGTCTATGATGAGCGGTTCATCAACCTCATGGAGTTCCAGGCAAAGCGTGCCCGCGAGTATTATCACCAGGCGCGTGCGTTGCTGCGGCCGGATGAGCGTATGACCATGGTAGCAGCACAGATCATGGATGCTATTTACTACCGCCTTCTGGAAAAGATCGAACTAAGTGACTTTCGCATCTTCGCCGACCGGGTTCGCGTGAGCACGTCGCACAAGATCATGACGGCTCTACGCATCTGGCTGGG
>JBILLF010000077.1:0-9414 GCA_044376225.1 Patescibacteria group bacterium
TCGATTTCCCGAGCGAAATCTGTTGAAAACTTCGTACGTTCCATCGCGCCCGAGTTGCAGATCAAAGAAGTTAGAGGGGTTGGTCCCAATCCATCACTCTTTGACAACTCTCTGCCTGAGGGGCGCTTCTACTGTCGAACTGTTACACTGCAAATCACAACACCGTTGAGAGAGCCATGAAACGACGTGACCTCTTTCGTAGCATAGCACGTTCATCAGTCCGTGCCGATGCCCCGCTCGACCAGCCGCTTCAGGTCATGGGCGGCATTGATGAGTACACACAGCCGCTAACGCTGGATGACGTTCTACACCTGTTCCGACGCCTCAGCTACGGCGTCACGATGCCAGTGGCTCAGGGATACGTCGGCAAAACGGCGCGTCAGGTGGTAACTGAGCTCCTCGGTACGGATGATCCGGGCGCTCCGAAACTTGAGGTCGGTTTCATCAAATGGCGCGATCCTGTATCGGGCCAAATGGTTGATTACACCGAAAATCCCGAGGGGGCAGACCTTCAGGCTGCATTCGCGATCCGCAGTTGGTGGGGCACAAATCATGCCCAGCTCTCACGCTGGATCATGTACGAATCGCTGCGCGACACAAAGGCTATCGAACGTATTGCCAGTTTCTGGACAAGTCACTGGACCACGGAGTTCGCTTTCGATGACCAGTTCTCCCAGCCCCATACTCTCTACAATCAGTACTTGATGCTGCGCAAGGACCGTCTCGGAAACTTCAGAGATATGGCCCTTGACATGACGGTGGATCATGCAATGCTGTTCTACCTTGGTGGATGGTTGAATGAAGCTGGACGTCCCAACGAGAACTATGCCCGGGAATTGCTGGAACTCTATACAACTGGCATTGGCTGGTACACGGAAGGTGATATTCAGCAGGCTGCGCGGGTGCTCACCGGATGGAAAGTTGCTCGGTTCAATGACCAGCCAGCGCCGAAAGGTATCTACAACGCCTGGTTCGATGCTAAGAAGCATGACACGGGTGCGAAGGAATTCATGGGTGTGACGATCCCCGCACGCACGGCCGATAACAACACCGAGTTCCAGGTCCGCAATGAAGAAGTCCGCGAGCTCATTAACATCATCTTCCGTGCCCGACCAGATGCTGTTGCTAGGTTCATTGCCGGTAAGGTGTATATGCACTTCGTATACAGCTCCGCCGGCGAGATTGATAAGCCGTTTGTCGGAGAACTTGCCAAGGCGTTCAAGGATTCAGACTTCAATCTGCGAACGCTTTTCCTAACCGCATTCACGAGCCAGCACTTCTTCGATCCGGCTCTTCGGGGTGTACAGATCAAGACGCCGTTCGAATATGTCGTCGGTATCCTGAAGCTTCTTCGTTTCGAGGATGCCGAAGCAGCAAAGTTCGACCCGCCGCAGTGGACGATTCTGATGGATCAGAAAATCTACGACGCGCCGAATGTGGCCGGTTGGCCCGGGTACCGTTCCTGGATCACGACGAATACCTATCCTCGACGTCGTGAGTTCGCGCGAAAGATCATCGACGCGATGACCGATGACCGAGCCTTGCAGCTTATCAAGGAGATGCCGGACTACGAAGACGTTACCAAGTTTGTAGCCAACTTCGTCAAGTACATGTTGCCGGTTACCGTTAGTGAAGCCCGCCTGACCTATTACAAGAGCACCCTGCTTGAGGGACAGCCGGATTACACATGGGCTGAAAAGCTCAAACAGCCGGCATCGGCGGCACGCTCGCTCCGGATGCTGCTCAAGGCCATTGCCGTAGCGCCGGATTTTCAACTCTGCTAAGCCTTCACCAGTGAATTGCATAGAAAAGGATCAACGATGAAACGCCGTTCCTTCCTCGCAACTACAGCCGCCGCGGCTGTGGGCACCCAAGTCCTCGGTGGCATCCCTCTGAAGGCGTTCACTCCGGTGAACATGCCGGTTCCGATGCAACCAGAGGATGATCGTATACTGATCGTCGTTCAGCTCTTTGGCGGTAATGACGGGTTGAATACCATCATTCCCGTTGATGACCCGAACTACTACGCGATCCGTCCAACGATTGCCGTCCCGAAGGACAAGGCCATAAGCGTCCTGTCGCGCGTGTATATGCACCCCGCACTTGCACCAAAGGATCAGTATGGATTTCCGCAGATGTTCGAAGACGGACGTCTAGCTGTTGTGCAGGGTATCGGGTACGAAAATCCCAACCTATCGCACTTCCGTTCAACAGATATCTGGCTGAGTGGTTTTAACTCTTCAGATCCTGAGGTTCGTCTGCTCGACGGCTGGCTTGGACGCTACTGGTCCAAACATCTGCCAGGCTTCCCCGAGGAGCTTCCGCCGGATCCTATTGCTGTGCAGGTAGGGGGCTCACTGTCGATGCTCCTGCAAAGTCCGAAAGGAGATATCGGTATAGCATTGACCGATCCAAAGAGTTTCTTCGAACTTGGACAGGGGCTGTCTCCCGATATGACGCCGATGTCTGACGAGACGCGATATGGTCGTGAGTTCAATTTCGTGCGTACTGTTGCCGAGCAATGCGACCGGTATTCGTCTGTCGTCAAAGATTCTTTTGACAAGGGTAAGAACGTTGCTACGTATCTGGATGGCGGCTTTGTTCAACAGATGAAGCTTGTTGCCCGCCTTATCAGCGGTGGTCTGAAGTCAAAGATCTTCCTCGTCTACATGGGCGGATTCGACACGCACGTGCAGCAACAAGATGAATATCAAAATGGTCTGCATCCATACCTACTAGGTCAGTTGGCCTCTGGTATTGGCAGCTTCATGCAGGATGCACTAGCCCAGGGCTTTGCCGACCGAGTCGTTGGTATGACCGTCTCTGAGTTCGGTCGGCGTCCGTATGAAAACGGAAGTCGCGGCACGGACCACGGAGCTGCTTCGGCTCAGTTCGTCTTTGGTAATGGAGTTCGTGCCGGTGTCTATGGCCAGAGTCCGGACCTGACAAACTTCGACGGCAATGGAGATGTGCGCTACCAGTGGGACTATCGTCGTGTGTATGCCGACGTTCTTGAGAACTGGTTCGGTGGAACGCCACAAGAGACAGAAGAAGTGCTTCAGGACCGTGTTCTGCCACTCGGCGTTCTGCAGCGAGCCACAAGCGTCGACGATGCGTATGAAGGACGCGTGGAAGTCAATATCCGCGTGTCTCCGAATCCTTCAGCCGATCACGTTTCAGTGGAGTGGTATCAGCCCGTCAACGGCGTCACCACTGTGGAGGTCTACGGCACTGACGGCCGCCACGTTAAGACTCTACTCACCGATCGTCTTGCACCGGGTACGCACAGTGTTGCAGCAACTGGACTTCAGAGTGGATCGTACCTGTGCGCTGTGATGATCAATGGACGCCGTTCGGTTGCGCCACTGACCGTTGTGCGATAAGCATTGAAATTGGTGCCTGCGTTTTGCCATCTCTGCCCGGGTGAGTATCTTCGCATCCCTCTGCGGAAGTGGCGAAATTGGCAGACGCACCATCTTGAGGGGGTGGCGCTCGCAAGGGCGTACGGGTTCAAGTCCCGTCTTCCGCACAGTTGAAAATGACTTTAACGGCTGCCTACGGGCGGCCGTTTTAGTTTGATGTCTATCTGGTCACAGCGAACTTGGCCACGGCGGCCGTGCCGGCACTGGCACTGGAAGCGCTGACGAGATAGATGCCCGGAGCCACAGTGTTACCTGTTGCATCCGTACCATCCCAGATCGCCTGTCGACCACGAACCTGCAGGGCCGTGACCATTGTGCCGGAGACGCTCATGATCTTGATGTCACTGTCCGGTGCAAGACCGTCAATGACGAAGGTTCGGTCGTTAGTCGGTGAAAACGGCTGAGGATAGCAGGAAAGGTCAAACGATGCCAACGGCCGTATAGACGAGCTCCGCGCCACGCTGCAGCCGCCGTTTGTGCCGAAATAGACTAGGCCCGTGGAGTCATCAACGGCGATCGAGCGCACGTTGTCATCAAGCAGGGGGCTTGTCGAAGAAGTGATCGTGGCAAGGACTTCTGTGCCAGACGGATCAAGCACGTACACACCACTGGTCGTTGCGATCCATTTGTAGTTCAACGCATCTACGGTGATGTCAGTGACGACCGTTGCTGAAGAAAGAGCCGACACACGCCGGACGAATGGCACCGAAGAGTTAGTGACCGATCCAGTTGACGTGATCACAGCGAGCCCCTTTGACGTGCCGATCCAGAGAGCACCGTTGAGGTCTGTTGCCAATGCTGAGATAGCGTTGTCTGGAAGCTGCGTGTTGCTCACCGTGAGCTTGTTGCAAAGATCATCATCCGTGTCCGTGGTGTTTCGATCGTTAAAGGCGATCAATCCAAGGCCCTGATGTCCACCAAGCCATACTGTTCCGTTAAGGTCTATGGCCATGTGTCGCACAACATTCTCTCGCGAGTTTGTGCAGTTGGCGCGGGCACCCCAACCGCTGGCGGAGCGCACACTCAGGAGCTGGTTCGCTGCCTGTTCGTTCAACAGCCATGTGCGACCATACCGGTCAGTCTTTGCGCCAGAAACCAGTACATACGTTGAGTCGCCGGACACCCCGCGCAGAGAGGAGTTCGTGAACGTGAACGCTTCAACGTTCAGGCCTGTGTCAGATGGGGTGCATCGCAGTGCTCCACGTCCCCAGGTGCCCACCCATGTCGAACCGTCAGGCAGTGATGATACGCTGTAGCAGTTGTTGGACGCGAGAAGGGGCTGGTTAGCAGTAGAAATTGTTCTCCACGTAAGACCGTCGAACCACGATACCCCCTGACCTCCGAATCCGCGTCCAGGATTGTCGTCCGTGGCAACCCAGAGGTTGCCGCGGGTATCAATTGAAAGATCTGCGAACTGATTTGAAGACGGGCATTGGATGGGTGCGAGAATGACGTTATCATCATCCGAGACAAGACCGAAGCCTTGCCCCTCGACCGCCACAAGTCGAATCGGGCGATCCGTAATCCCGAGTCCGGCGAATCCGCGAACTGCGCCTGAAGAGCGCATGCGCCGAGATGATGTCTCCGAGATGATTGACGATGCCGTACTGACCTCCCATGAACCACCAACGAACGTGCTGACGTAGGCAATTCCATTGATATCTTCCGTCGTCTCCAGTAGCTTACGAAAGCTACCGTCGCGCCAGGTATATAGGCCGCGAGCCGTTACCACCGCAAGCTCGGAACCACCCGATTTGCAAAACAGCACATTGTTGTCATTGAGTCCGTTCTCCTTTGTCCGCAGGGACCAGACCGATGGAAGACGCAGCGTCTGTACGTTCAATGGGGCAACGGCAAGCCCCTTACTCGTCGCAACCCAAATCGAGTCATTGTGCAGAGCCACTGAACGGACAGGAGAGTTTTCTTCGATGGTGCCAATTCGATCGACCGTGGCAATGAAGTTCTCTTTACGACTGTCCCATAGCACAAAGCCGAATTCAGTTGTAATGATAAGCGTATCGCCACGCTGCGCAAAGGCCAGGATGCTTCTGCGGGGATACTGCGTCGCCCGCCGAATATCTCTGATGTTGGACCAGGTGCCGTCGCTGCGCAAAACATCGATGGCACCGCTAACCTGACCTACGTATACTTCGTTCGCACTACGATCGCAGTAGATCGCCGAACAGTCCAATGACTGCAGTGCGCCCACATTACGATACTCAGTTACCGAACCTGTCGAAGGAACATAACGTACGACCCCTCCAGTGGTGGCGGCCCAACACGTCCCCTGGGCGTCGACGTCCATCGAATTGACCGTATACAGCGATGAGATCGTCTGCCAATTGCTTAGTCGAATCTCCTGAGCCACGACCGGGAAAGCCGCGAGCACAGCGAAAAGAACGGTGGTTGTAACAAGGGGGCGTCGCATTGGCGTCACATGTATGGTGAAATCGGGACGCAGGTACAACGAGTACAGGTCAGTTTTATGATTGAGCTGTGGTGGACGTGTCGAAGGCAGAGAGGAGCTGCAGTGCACCGACCGCTGCCTCACATCCCTTATGCCCATGAATGCCGCCACAGCGTTGACGGGCCTGCTCAAGCGTGTCTGTTGTCAGGACACCGAACATGCACGGTACGCCGGTGGAAGTTGAAAGGTTCATCAGCCCATGCGCTACAGGCGAGGAGACATATTCGAAGTGGGCTGTCTCTCCACGGATAACAACACCGAGTGCGATGACTGCATCGACTCTGGAATGGTGTATCAGCCGGTAGGCGGCAACAGGTAGCTCATAGCTTCCAGGACAGTCGATCAGGATAATGTCTTGGTCTGACACGCCGTGAGAAATGAGCGTTTCACGAGCACCACGTAGGAGTTCGTCGACGAGCTCCCGGTGCCAGAGTGCGGCACAGATGCCGATTCGACGTCCGGCGCCGACGGTCTTTGAAAGAACCGAAAAGGCAGTGGTGCTCTCGGTCATGACATTCCGCGAGCTTTAGCTTTTCTCGACTCCATGGCCACCGTGATGGTCTCAAGAGCCGAACGCGTGACACCGAAGACACCGAAGTTGGCCTCGTCGTACTCGCGTGAACCATGGAAGTCTGAGCCTCCCGTGATCAGCTTGCCATGCTGCTCGCACAAAACGCGGTAGTACTCGCGGGTGACATGCCAGTGTGACGGATGGAAGACTTCGATTCCGTCGATTCCAGTCTCAATCAGAGGAAGGAACAGGTGCGGGTCAGTAAAATGACGTCCGGGATGAGCTATTGACAGTATTCCACCAGCGGCATGGATCATCTCAACGGCTGTGGCAATCGGGAATGGCGTCTTGGCTGCATAGCCAGGCTTGCCGACGTCCAAGTACATATCGAATGCATGTTGGATGGATGAGGCAAAACCTCTTCGGACGAGAACCGTCGCAACATGAGGACGTCCAATGGGAGCCCCGGACGCTTCGTCAACAACTTCTTGGTACGAGATCGGTGCTCGGGCTAGCGCTAGATTCTGAACCATCTCCTGCCCGCGTCTGGCACGGTCCTCACGATAGAACTTTTCATATTCCTGCACGCGAGCATTGTCTACATCTACATTGTAGGCAAGAACATGCACCTCGCGGCCAAAGTCATAACAGGAGATCTCAACGCCCGGTATGATCGTCAAGGGGCCGTTGTAACCGAGACGCTGAAGCTGTCGGTGGGCGTCAAGATTGTCATGATCTGTGATGGCTAGTGCCTGCAAACCTCGTTGCTCGGCCTTTATGACGAGTTCGATCGGCGAAAGAACGCCATCCGAACAGGTTGTGTGTGTGTGCAGATCGGCGACGATCTCAACGGGATGCATTGTCATGGGGTCACCTCGCGCAGAAACCATGCGCGCCAGATCTTTCCGTCACGACATTCATAAGTGGCAACGGCATGGACATGACCCTCAGGGTTAAGTCCGGTGACGTGCTCTTCGTCGATGACGAAGGGAGGGCAGACAATGCGACTTACAAGCTGGCAGTGCAGTTGCGTCTTTTCTTCAAACTGACGGCCATAGCGCACGCGCAGATTGTCAATGCCAGTGCAGAACACAGAGCCCGTTGCCAGGTCGATCAGACGCACATCGTCGGTGTACACCGATGCAAAGGCATCAATGTCACGGGCGTTGTAGGCATCAAGCTGTGCTTGAACAGCACGCGCGCAGGCGTTAGGGCATTCTTCGTTCACGAGGCAAAGATACGGCTGTGGGGCTTAGTCAGCATCGATGATCGACGCGATGAGGACATCCATCGTTGTCTGCCGGTCAGAAGAACTGCGCAGTGAACGCTCCGCTTGGCGAAGATGATGGAGGGCGTTCTCGACTCGCCGAGGACCGAGCTGATCCAGAGCCTGAAAGGCCTCGGTCAGTGCAAATGGCTGAAGTCCGCTCTGACGGGCGATCTGCGTCTGGTCCGTCAGCGCGCGCAGATCGATCAGCGCGTATAGCGATGTGAAGTAGCGTGTGAGCATGGTCAGGATCATGATCTCCTGGGAATCTGCCTCGAGCATAGCTCTGAGGATGCGCATCGCATTTGGTGCATCACGGCGTCCGATGGCACGCTGCAGCTCAAAGACATTGAATTCTCGAGTGCTGCCGGCAACGGCGTAGATGTCATCAAGGCGGACCTCTGAGCGATCACCAATGAACGTGCGGACCTTCTCGAGCTCCATGGAAATGTCTCGTAAACCAGTGCCGAGCCTGGCAAGAAGCAGATCTGGCGCTTCTGCCGGGAGAGTAACTCCGAGATCTCGACAGTGATTCATGATCCACGAGCGGACTTGCGTCTCTCCCAGCCGTGGAAACTCGGTCCACCTAGCCCCGTTGATAAGTGTATTGAAAGGGTAGCGCACTTTAGAAAGCTTCTTCTTGATGGCATCCGGACGCTGTCTGAGTTTGCCGATGCCGTCGGCTGCAGGAAGCGATGCGGTAAAGATCAAGACGGTCGTTTCTGCAGGGTTAGACAGGTAGGATGTCATGGCATCAGACCCTTTAGCATCTCGGGCAGACATTTTCTCAGCGCGACGCACCCAGACGACGCGCCGATCGGACATCATCGGAAAGGATCGGGCTACCGAAAGAACTGCATCAAGTGAGGTCTGCTCACCATCAAGCACGTCGCAGTTCATTCCCGTGGCATCCATCTTTGCAGCGGCATCGTATAGGCGCTGCGCGTGATACTCGACGAGGAAGTCTTCTTCGCCAAAGAGCAGAATTGCGGGTGGAAACGCACCCGATTTCAGAATCTCATCGATCATCGCTGACTCGTCTTTGGGTCAAAGGCATCGCGCAATCCGTCACCGAAGACATTCAAGACCAGCACGCCGATGGCCATGGCTATGCTTGGAAAAAGGGTCATTCCCCAGTTCGTACCTAGAGCAATGTATCCATATCCGTCCTTGATCATCTGACCCCATGAAGGGGTAGGGGGCTGAACACCCAGACCGATGAAGCTCAGTGATGCCTCGGCGATAATGGCGGTTGCAAATCCAGCAGTCGATAGAACGATGATCGGTCCGGTTGCATTAAGCAACATGTGCCGGAAGATCGTACGCATCGAGCCGTAGCCAAGGGCGCGTGTAGCCTCGATGTATTCCTGCTCGCGGATGCTGAAAAACTGTCCACGGACGATGCGTGCAATGTCCACCCACGAAGAAATGCCAATCGCGACAAAAGTCTGCCAATAGCCTTTGCCAAGTAATACAGAAAAGGCAACTACGAGGAGGATGGTGGGGAATGACCAGACGACATTGACCAGCCACATAATGCCATCATCGACACGTCCGCGATAGTATCCGGCAAGCGCACCGAGCAGGATGCCGATCATCAGTGCGATGGACTCTGAGATCAGTCCCACGCTCAAGGAGACACGCATTCCGTAGATGAGTCGTGTGAACATATCCCTACCGAAGCGGTCAGTGCCGAGCCAGAAGGTAGGACGTGCGGAGAAGTCGTCCGAGGATGTTCCAATAAGAG
>JBILLF010000018.1:0-29266 GCA_044376225.1 Patescibacteria group bacterium
AGCAACGGTGATCGAGTCAACCTTCAGTCCGTTCTCATTCAACAACGGTAGGATTCCTGCCTCCTGCACGATCAGCGTGTCAGTGGCGATCGTTGGGTGGTCTGGGTCGTCAAAGCGGTAGATGCGCGGCTGCACAGGACGATTGAATCGCACCAGAGAGGTTCGACGGGGCTCAATATCGACGTCAACGTCTCCACGTGTTGTGGTTGCCGAGATGTCCGTACCGACTTCGAACGACATTACTGGACGCGACGAGTTGATGCTCGTGAGATATCCAAGCTGATCGCCGGAGAGACTATACAGCGTGGGCATCCCAAAAAGTGTTGCGTTCAGACCACTGATCGACAGATCACGGGCAACCGTGGGTGTTGTAACGTGCTCAGCGCCGTAATAGGCTACGAGCTTCGTGAATTGTGGATGCTGATCGTTGATCGCGCGGTTCATCCATGACTTGATCGTCGTTGAATCCAGCGCTGTACTCCATACCTGGAACTCATCAAGGAGTCCTTCGTAGGAGCCCGATCCACCCGAGCCGATCACAAATCGCGTGATGCCTTGCATCTTCAGCGTCTTGGCATTGCCCTCATGAAAAAGCGAACCGTTCAAGAATATCCGCATCAGACCCGACTTCGAGGACTTCGTAAAGGCCCAATGGTTCCAGCGTCCTTCCGTGGATTCAACAGGAGCCCCTTTCTCAATACGGTCATAGGCACCGTTCGATGGATTGATCCCACAATCCCAGTACGCAACCTGATTGTCCCACGGAAGGTGAATGTTCACCACGCGACGTCCCTGTGCATCGTAGGCTTCCATCGTGTTGTGGGCACGGGGCATCTTGTTGGGATCGCCCCAGCACCAAAAGGCAATCGTGATCTCATCAGAGATCGACTCACCGATCGAACCTGGAACGTTGATCACATCACCGGCGGTAAAGGCATATGCGCGACGCGATCCATCATCGACTGATCCGGTGTTTTGTGCCGGACCAGACGAGATACCGATCGCAGCAGATGATTTAACACAGGAGATATCGATAACGATGTCGGATGTTCCATCCCAAACAAACGGCGCAGAGAACGGAAGGTGATTATCACCCTGGGTAAGGGTCACATTCCGTCGCACAACCGTTTGGAGATCAGCGCCATTGTCGAGATATCGCTCAACACCCTTTCCTGCCGTAGCATAGGTCACCTGGCGCATCTTGATCGACATTAGCGTCACCTCTCCACCCGCCGTTGCGTTGAGTGAGATGCCGTGGATAGACCCAGCCGTAAGGCCAGCCCCCTTCAGCTCCGAAGCTCTCCATACATAACGTCCACGGCCACCCGTCGGCTTGATGATCGACGAGTTAGTCTCCCCTGCTGTGCCGATCTTCTTGAACTCGCCAACGCTTCCCGCCTTGCGCGTTACCGGCGTGGTCTGGTATCGCATCCGCGGAGTAACGAAAGCAGTTGAGTAGGCAAATGAGTCTGGTGTAGCACCACGAACCATAAAGTTCGGCTGCATCATTCGTGTAGAGTCAAACTCACCGGTCGAATCTCGCAGCATGGTATAGGTCAGATAATCCCATTCACCGCAGTCAAAGCGGTCTTGCGTGGTGGCCGGATCACACTTGAGTGTGTAGAGCATCACCACTTTCTCGTACTTACCAGGGGGCGGAAACAGCCACGTCCCGGAGCGCTTCGTGGTGTCCTTGAACGTCAGCGTCTTGACGAAGATGGTGTCGCCCGGCTGCGCAAACGAAGGTGCACACAGCGCGATCATTCCAATGGTGAACAGAATGCGAAACAGCATACGGATGGCTTTGGCGGTTGATTGATGAGAAACCGTAAAATACTGAGGCGGGCGAGACTACGTCTCGTCCCATCACGCACCTGCAACCTGTAACCTGTAACCTGCAACCTGTCAATCAGTGTCTCGCCACTCCCCCATCCACATTGATGGTTTGGCCGGTAATGATACCCGAGGCCGGCAGGGCGAGGAAGGCCACGACGTTAGCAATGTCTTCCGGTTCGTCGGCGCGGTGGACGGCTTGGGCTGGGAGGATGCTCTCGAGCAGGGGGCGCATTTCGGGCGACATACCGACGCTCTGTGTGGCCGTAAGGCCAACGGTGATGGTGTTGATGGTAATACCATAGCTGCCTACCTCGGCAGCGAGTGAGCGGGTGAAACCGATCACACCCATCTTGGCCGTAACGTAATGCGTCAGGTATGGCGTTCCGAGCCAGACGGTATCGCTGGAGAATGTGATGATGCGTCCGAAGCCCTCACGCTTCATGTGTGGAAGCACAGCGCGTACAACGTGGAAAAGCGAGTCGAGCGTGATCTCCAGTGTGCGTTTCCACTGCTCAAACGAGAGAAGGTGAAACGGTTCTTCGTGATAGTATCCGACGTTGTGAACGAGGATATCAACACGTCCGTAATGCTCGATCGCTGCGGCCACGACCCGCTCAACGTCGGCGGGGTTGGTCATGTCACCAGTCACACTGACCACCTGCCCACCTAGTGCGCGCACCGCTCCCTCGGTTTCAACTGCAGGAGCAAGGTCAGCGATGACAAGGTGGGCCCCTTCTTCGGCCAGACGCTCACAGAATGCACGTCCACTGCCCACAGCGGCGCCGGTGACAATAGCCACGCGGCCTTGAAGTCCACGTTCGAAACGAGTTATCTGCATGGCAAGGGGCTTGCGTTACGCCGTAAGAAGACCAAGTTCGATGCCAACCTCGTGGAAGACATTCAGGATGGCATCAAGATGCTCATCTTCGTGTGTGGCCATGTAGCTCGTACGCATCATTGACATGTTCGGCGGCACGCCTGGTGGGATAAACGCATTGACGAAGACGCCCTTATCGTAGAGCTTCTTCCAGAACACCATGGCGAGTTCCGCATCTCCAACAACCACCGGCACGATTCCGGTTTCGGAGTCGATGACGTGGAAGCCCATCTCGGCAAAGCCCTTGCGCATCTTGTCGGCATTGGCGATCAGTCGGTCGATGCGCTCTGGTTCGCGCTCAAGAATGTTGAGAGCGGCAAGCGCTGAAGCCACCGACGCCGGCGTGGGCGAGGCGCTGAAGATCAATGCCGGGGAGTGGTGCTTGATATAGTTCATCACGCGCTCGGGTCCGGCTACAAAGCCCCCTAACGAGGCAAACGTCTTGGAAAACGTACCCATCGTCAGGTCAGTCTCGTTCACAAGGTCATAGTATGAGGCCGTACCGCGTCCGCCCTTACCGACTACGCCAGTAGCGTGGGCATCATCAACGAGGACGCGAGCTCCGTGCTTCTTGGCAACCGTCAGCAGATCCGGCAGGTTTACGAGTTCGCCACTGACGGAGAACACACCGTCGGTGACGACGAGCTTGCCGGCATCAGCGGGGATGCGTGACAGAACACGATCGAGATCCTCCATGTCATTGTGCTTGTAGCGCACAAACTCGGCAAAGCCACCCTTGGCAAGAAGACAACCATTGATAATGCAGGCGTGGTTCTCTTTATCGGACACCACGTACTCACCCTTCTGCACCAGAGCCGAGATCACGCCCAAGGCCGTCTGGTAGCCGGTGGAGAACAGCAGCACGTCCTCGGTGCCAAGGTAGGCGGCAAGGCGCTTTTCCAGTTCGACGTGAAGGCTGATGGTGCCGGTTAGATATCGCGACCCTGAACAACCCGTACCGTACTTCTCGATTGCATCAATAGCGGCGGCCTTCACCTCCGGATGAGCCGTCAGTCCAAGGTAGTTGTTCGAACCGGCCATGATGATCTTGCGGCCTTCGATCTGGACCACGGGACCTTCATTCTCTTCGACCGGACGGAAATACGGGTATAGGCCGGCTGCTTTGACATCATCAGCGCGGGTGAAATCGAGACACTTCTGAAACAGGTCCACAAATACTCCGAGTAAGGTTTTCGATTGAAAGGACTGCAAATATCGGCAATGGCGGGTCGCTAGCGCAGGTTCTCCACCTGTATAGGCATGGCCAGATCAGCCCCCTGTACCAGCTTGATCGCTGCCTGGAGGTCGTCCTTGCTCTTTCCGGTGACGCGTACTTTTTCATCGATGATCTGCGTGGTGACCTTGATCTTGCTGTCTTTGACAAGCGTGGTGATCTTCTTTGCCTCTTCACGGTCGAACCCCGCCTTGAGCTTGATATCCTGACGTACGCTCTTGCCGCCGAGGAGCTCCACCTTTTGCTCATCCAGTGCCAGAACACTGATGCCGCGCTTGATCATTTTCTGCTTGACGATCTCGAGGGCGGCCGAGACGAAGTGCTCACCGTCAGCCCGAATCTGAAAGAGCTTATCGTTGCGGCGCAGTTCTACAACACAATTGGAACCGCGAAGATCATAGCGATGCTCGATCTCTTTGATTGCTTGATTGATGGCGTTATCCGCCTCCTGCAGATCAACTTCACTAATGAAGTCAAACGAGTATGTTGACATGGTCGAAGATTACCTTACGAGACAAGTGATTACGGTGCGTATGCGCGACGATGCTTCGTCGTGGAGTGATACGAGGTAGCACCCGGATGCGAGACCTCCGAAACGGTGGTAGCCGTTATTGGCACCAGCTGAGGCCACAAGCTGGCCGCGCAGATCGAAGACATCCACACGTCCGGGGGCGTCCGATACTACGATTCCGTCATCGCTGATGCTGATGCGGGCCTGGTTAGCCCCTTGCTCATCATCAACACCAACCACAACGATGTTCGCATTGAGTTGGACCTCATACGGAACTGCGCAGGAATCGATCTGATAGCGGAGCGTGCCCTTGATCAGACCGCCCGTGGTGATGTCCTTCGGGTCAAGCGTAACAGTAACGTTGGTGGCCTTAGCGTTGGGCAGAACAAGCCCTTGCTTCATAGACGTTGTGAATGGTTCCGTGATCTCTACCAACTGCACCGTAGCGGAAGGGGTGCCCGTCAGCGTAGCCGTGACCGGAAGCTGCCGAACGATCGGCTTCGAGCTGGTCCGGACCGTGTCGAAGGTCACCACCGCTGGTTGAGTGATCTTTGCAAGCGCGTTCCGCAGGACGATTGGCACGGTGAACGAGCCCTCGCAGCCGTCACTTTCATACGTCATGGTAAGAGTGTCGCTGAACGTACCGGTCGAAAGCGTTGTCGTTAGGTACATCAACGCTGAACGCTCGCCACCCGGCGGCACGACAAACGGCGCTCGTTCAAAAGCAATCGTGTTCTTGAGTGATTTCGTATAAACGTCGGAAAACGTCATCGGAAAGGACGTTGGGTTCGAGAAACCGACAACAACCATGCGCGGGGTAACCGAATCGCACAGGATCTTGGTTCCGAGGTCATATGGCAGCGTCGTAAAGATCTTGGGTACTGTTCGAAGTCCGCTGATCGTGCCTCGGAAGCGCCAGCGACACGTCTTATCGAGGAAAACGATGTCCTCGCGCACCATACCCGTGCCACGCACTGTCACAGTGACCGGCACTTTGACGGAGATCCCCGGGGCTATCCGTATCGGCAGCGGAGCTGTGACTTTAACCGACGCACCCGTTGTGATCGAATCTATTTCCAGACTATCAGCACCAATGTTTGTTAGGGTGTACTCTTGCAGAAAGGTGTTCTTGCATGGTGGCATTGGAGGAATTGCGAGTGTGGATGGTGCCATCATCATCTGCAAGTCATAGGTTTTGATCTCGAGATACGCCGTATCCGAGCAGGCGTTACTGTCTGACACGATCACCGCAAACCTTGTCGGCTCATCGATCCTTTGCGAATACAATTCTGTGATGTTTGAGATCAATACTCCATTGCGAAGCCACTGATATTTATACGGAGGTTTGCCCCCTGTGACTTCGCACAATACGTCGGCGCTTTTACCGGAGCAGACCTTTGTCGCAGCCGTAACAAGGTTTGCTTCGGGAGCTTCGAACACCTTCATCACACACGTATCGGTGGCCGAGTTTCCCACGGCATCGCGCACATTCACGAAGAAGGTAAAGTTTCTCGGTTGTTTGATCATGAAACTGTTGGTCGTTGTTGTCGTATCGAAATACGAACTGTACCACCTGTAGGTGTATGGCTCCGCACCTGCTGTAGCGGTTGCCGTTACACTCTTGACTCCGTTGCGGCACGACCAAATCGTATCCGGGATCGTGACCTTCAGCTCGTAGGTAAGGGGCGTACACCAGTCGTTGACCAGTTTGGTCTTCATGTAATCGCGCACCCGCTGATGAAAGTTCAGGTTTGTCCCCTGGGCGGTAAGGTGACAGTACGACATGATGGTGCCCTTGACCGCCTTGGTGCCGGTGTAGCACGTGCCCCCTTCGGCGGCTACGCAGGAATCGATCGGTGGATTCCATCCGCAGTTGAATGTATGCGGACTTCCCACGTTATGGCCCGTCTCGTGCGAGAAGACATCCGTATCCCACACATACCCTGCGGCAGGATACGTGATGTTGTTATTGAGACCGCTCACAGCATAACCATACTGCTTGTTGCAGAGCGTCTCCAGATATGCCACACCGCCGATACCGTTGATCCCCGACAGTAGATGCGCTAGCGTCCGATCAACATTCGGAAACGTGTTCACCCAACGGGTAGCAAACTGCCCAAGCAGAGTTGATGTGTTGGTTCCGGGATACGGATCGACCGTTGTCCAGATCGTGATCTGACCGATGAGTAGGGTGGCCGTGACATCACGTTCATAGATTGCACTTGAAGCCGCAACAACGGATTCGGCGTACCTGGTGGCCTTGTTCAGGTCACGACCATGGTCGATGTAGTAGGGCTCGTCACACTCGAGGGCGATCTTGATCTGGCGATATCGCACCTGCTCGTTTTCACCCTTCTTTGTGGAGCGTGCGCCGATCGGCCCCATCTCAGGGTCTTTGGTGTGGCAGGACCATTCGTTACGCGCTGGCACTTGGGACTGATCATAGACGACCATTGTCGAGCGAGGGGCATCAATCGACAGGGGGCTCATCAGGAAGGTACGTTCACCGTCAGCAGGCCCGGTCGTTACCATGCCTGTTGCCCAGTCGGAGTAGATGGCAGCAACAACGAACGAACCTTTGATCGACGGAACAAAACCGCGCACCAGAACGCTCTGTGGAGCCGGGATCTTCACCGGACCCGTGGCCGTCATCGCCATCAGCTGACTCGACTCGTCGATGACCCGGTAGCGGGCAACAACGGCCTCAACAACACCTACGCCGGGAAGATCGAGCTTCAGTGTAAAGGGAATGTTATCGGCGAGCTCCCGTGCCTGGGCGAAAAGGTTCTCATCGATGGTGAAAAACGATGCCGGATGCGAGGCTGTGAAGGTCTCCGGACGGGACGCCGGGCTCAGCATGGTGCGAAGCTCTGTCCGGGCGGGACGGCTGGCAAGCATCGAATAAATGTCCTGTGCCTGAACACCAACCGTCGAGGCCCAGACGATAAACCCAAGGAGTACGATCCGCGTCATGGCGGTCTCCTAACTATGAATAATGGCAGGTACGTGGAAAATACGCACCGGGACAGCTCGACAACGGAACTTGGCGTAGTTTCGTTCTCGTTTCGGACCCTACACCGAAATCGCCACTACACCTAAGGTTCCCATGATCGCCCGGTTCCTACTGCTCATTGCCCTGATTTCCGTCACGGCCTCGGCTACCGAAGTCGTCCTGGTTCTGGAATCAATGCACGGCTCCGAGCCATTTCGGTTGCAGACGGTCTATCCTGGTGTACGAGCAGGGTCGTTTTACCGTCCCGAACTGCTGCGGTACTACATCTCCGGAATTACCCTTCATCACGACGGGACGAAACACACGCCCCTTACCGACACCTACCTTCTGGTGGACGTCAAGGAGGTGCAGCGCTATGGAATTGGGAATCTTGACGTTGGAATAGTGGATTCGATCACATTCTTCATCGGCGTGGACAAGCAGCGCAACCACCTCGACCCGACGACATATCCCGACTGGCACCCGCTGGCACTGAAGACCCCGTCGATGCACTGGGGCTGGACGGCCGGATACCGCTTTGTAACGTATGAAGGCATGGCCGGAACGTCCGAGTCGAAACTCACGGCAGGCTTTCAGATCCACACCCTCGATGACGCCCTGTACACCCGTGTTGCATGTCCCGTCTCGTCTAGCCGCACGGCAACAGGGGTGGAAATCCCCATTCGCGCAGATTATAAGCGCCTGCTGGATGCGATCGATGTTTCACGGGGACTCATCATGCATGGCAGTACCGACGAGGCCATAACCCTGATGCGCAACATGGGGTCATCCGTCTTCTCCCGCAGTGCCACGACGTCGGTCAGTCAGGATGATCAAACTCAGCAACACATGCGTCCGAATCCGGCCGCAGATGTGATTCACCTACACGCAGACGTTGTCTCGGCACGCATTGTCGATCAATCCGGCGCCGTTGTCCTTGATGCATCTCTAACGCCGGACGCGGCGATGCTCTCGGTCAGCAGCCTGTCCAGTGGTGCCTACGGAGCGCTGCTTCGCCACCGGGATGGAACCATCCGGCATGAATCACTCGTCATCGTCCGCTAAGCTCTTTCGGCGGCTCGCGCCCGCCATTGTGGCCGCGCTGCTCGGGGCCTGCTCCGTCGATCCTCAGCCGATTGATGACACCGAGCCCCTTATCGACGTACCGGCGGGATTTCCCGAGCAGGTCTATCCGGCTGATAATCAGCCCACGTCGGAGCGCGTTGCCCTGGGCAAACGTCTGTTCTTCGACACCCGCATGTCCAACGGCAATGACGTCTCCTGCGCCACGTGCCATGAGCCCGCCAAGGCCTTTACGGACGGCGTGCCGGCCTCGTTTGGTACGTTTCGACGCGCCGGTACGCGCAACGCCCCCTCACTCGCCAATGTGGGCTACCTGCCATACCTGATGCGTGAAGGGGGCGTTCCGACTCTTGAAATGCAGATACTGGTGCCGATCCAGGAGCACGCCGAGTTCGATCTTGAAGCACCTGCGCTCGTGGCACGCCTGGCGCTGGACTCATCCATTCAGCAGATGAGCCGAGCCGCCTACGGGCGGCCGCTCGATATCTGGGTGATCACCAGGTCGATCGCTTCGTTCGAGCGGACCCTTGTCAGCGGCCGATCACGCGTCGATGAAGGCCGCCTTACAGAGGCTGAACGACGGGGCCGACAGGTCTTTACCAGATCCAACTGCGGAACGTGCCATGGTGGATCGCTCTACACAGACCATCGCTTTGCCTGCAACGGACTCCTCGAAACATACACTGACAAGGGGCGGGCCCGGCTGACGAACAGGGCATCCGACGAGGCTGTGTTCCGAGTTCCATCGCTGCGCAATGTAGGCCGCACAGCCCCCTACCTCCACAACGGTTCCATCGGAACGCTGCGGGAAGTGATCGAGAGGTACAACCTTGGCGGATTTCAACATCCCAATAAAGACACCGCCATCGTTCAGCTTGGCCTAACAGCTTTGGAGTGTGCAGATCTGGAGGCATTTTTGCTGGCCCTTACCGACGATCGATTCACCACCAATCCTCGGTTCCGACCATGAACGTCCTGCGGACCACCCTCTTCATCGCCATCGCCTACCTGGGAATCGGATGCACCGATCCCGAGGTGCCGGTAACGTTTGACGAGACACCCTACCCACTTCGCTTTGAGGACCTTCCGGAGCCCATCCTTCCCACGGATTATCCGCTGTCGCTACAACGTGTGAACCTGGGCCGAACGCTGTTTCACGACGGTCTGCTCTCACGCACCGGCACACAGAGTTGCGCAACCTGCCACTCCCAGGCGGCGGCGTTCTCGGACAACCGCACATACAGTATCGGCGTACGAGGGCTTCCCGGGACTCGTCAGGCCATGGCCCTCGTAAACCTTGCCTGGAGTCAGCGAGGATTCTTTTGGGACGGACGTTCACCCACGCTTCGGGATCAGGCCCTGCATCCGATCGTTGATACGCTGGAGATGGATGACACAATGGAGAACGTGCTGAGTAAGCTATCGGCGTCAGCACTATACCGAAACATGTTCATCAAGGCCTTTGGCTCAGATTCGATCACACCGGAGCGCATTGGTATTGCTCTTGAGCAGTTCATGCTCATCCTTGTTTCCGGCAAGAGCAAATACGACCGGGCCGTTGCAGGGTACGCTGCACTTTCCGAGTCCGAGGAACGCGGCCGTCTACTGTTCTCACGTGAGTTTGACCCGACCTACAAGAAGAAGGGGGCTGAGTGTTTCCACTGTCATGCCGCACCGTTCTTCACCAATGACCGGTTCATGAATAACGGTCTCGATGACGATGCATCGTTTGTAGACCTCGGCCGTGAACGCGTCACGGGGCTTGCCTCTGACCGCGCCAAGTTCCGCGTGCCAACACTGCGCAACATCGCACGCACAGCCCCCTACATGCACGATGGACGTTTTAAGACCCTCGAGGAAGTGGTCGATTTTTACAACACTGGTGCGCGCCGTTCATCCACCGTGGACCCGCTGATGCAGTTCAACCTCGCTCCTGGCCTTAAGCTCAACGACCAGGAAAAGGCCGATCTCGTGGCCTTCCTGCGCAGCCTCACCGACGAACAGTTTCTGACGAATCCGGTGTATCGGATGCCATAGCGCCGCTTCGCGGAGGGACACTTGCAGAGGGACTCCTGCGGAGGGACACTTGCAGAGGGACACTTGCAGAGGGACTCCTGCGGAGGGACACTTGCAGAGGGACTCCGCTTCGCGGAGGGACTCGCTTCGCGAGGGACTAATCACCGGTTACCGGGAGCGTGCGATCTGCTTTCATATCGAAATGGTAGCAGCACCAGAGCAAACAAGATGGCGCCGACTACCTCAAACGTAACGTAGAACCATACACCGTCGTTGGGGAAGGCGGCCAGGGCCGTCTGGTTCCGAAATGGATCTGTCGGATCGAGAAATCCATAGTTAGCATTGGTGATGGCATTCACAGCGATGGCGCTGAGAAAGTACAACTGTGAGGCAGCCATCACGCGGAGCCAAGCGCCGGGACGTGGACGTATGCCATATCCGAAGACGATGGTACAGACCGCAGTGATAAGCCCCGTATGGCCGATCACGAAGTAGATAAACGGGACCTCTGGAAAAGGATTGTCAAGCTGCGGCGTGATAAGTGCATTGATGCTCCCGGTCATCACCCAGCACCAGGCGATCTCGACGAAAAGGGGCTTTCTCGTCAGCAGTGCGAGTGCCGTTACGACATTGGCCCATGCGCACAGATGCATTGGTAGATCGGTCGATGCAGACCAGTACCCTGCTGTAATGCGATATGACTGATACAGGACGATGTTGAGAAGTAGAATACCGGCCATTGCCAATCGAACACGGTCCATCCATTCCGGACGCTGGCGAACAAGAACCGGCATAACAATGCACAGAGCGATCGTTACTATCAGCGTTACCCAGTGTTCTGGCGAGAACATGATCATGGAAGGCGATCTCTTTCCTCTTGTTGAAGGCGTAACTTAAACCAATCGCATTCGTAACGTGTCATAGGCGCTTCCGAATAACGAACACCGGAACATCATCATGCTACTTCGACTATGTCTCTTTGCTCTGTCGGTGATCGGACTCTCCGCACAGCCTTTATACTTCCCTCCGGCGTCCAACGAGGCATGGGAGCGTCTGTCACGCGCCGAGCTCGGCTGGTGCCAGGAAAAAGTTGATTCGCTTGTTGCATTTGCCGGACAAACCGACACAAAGGCACTCATCATCCTCAAGGACGGCAAGATTGCTCTCGAGCAGTACTATGGCGCATTCACTCGGGACAGTCTTTGGTACTGGGCATCGGCAGGAAAGACCGTCACGTCGGTGCTTGTGGGTATGGCCCAGCGTGAGGGACTGATGGACATCACCAGGTCAAGCGCTACCTACCTTGGCCGTGGGTGGTCATCCTGCACACCGCAGCAGGAAGATGCCATAACGGTGCGTCATCACCTGACGATGACCACTGGCATCGGGTTCGACCGCGGCAATGACAACTGTACTACACCGGATTGCCTGCGCTATCGTGCTGCGCCCGGAACAATCTGGGACTACCACAACGCCTGCTATTTGCTCCTGCAGGATATGGTCGAAAAGGCTAGCAACACAACGTATCAGCTCTACTACACACGTAAGCTGGCCCAGCCCCTTGGCATGGGGGGAATCTGGTTCAATGGCACACTCTACTCCAAGCCCCTTGCCATGGCTCGCTTCGGTTTGATGCTACTGGCAGGGGGCGTCTGGAACGGTGACACGATCATCAAGGATCGCCAATATTTCGACGCTATGGTCAGCACCTCGCAGCAGCTCAACAAATCCTACGGCTACCTCTTCTGGCTAAACGGCAAAGGAAGCTACATGCAGCCGTCGATACCGATCGTCTGGCCGAGTGATCTTGTGCCGTCAGCTCCGAAGGACATGTATGCGGGCATGGGCAAGAACGACCAGCGCGTGTATGTGGTCCCGAGCCAGCGCATGGTCGTTGTTCGAATGGGCAACCCCGGAGACACCTCTGCACCGGCGATAAGCGGATACGATGACGCCCTATGGCGGCGCATCAACAACCTACCATGCAACACTAGCGTCAACAACGAACAGCTATCAGACGTGAACGTCTGGCCTAATCCAACTGCAATGTCCGTTTCGTTCTCTGGTGATCGCGCAACGCTGTACGATCTGGTGGGCAATGAAGTACTCGACTCTCGCACGTCACCAGTCGATGTTTCGACACTTCCCTCAGGAGTGTATCACATGGTCGTTACACGTGGTAATGATCGTAGCGGATTACCGCTCGTTGTTCGCTGAGATCAACTGCCCCTGAGGCCAGGGCCTAGGGAGCGTATCAGAGTCCCACCCTGCGTTCGCGGGGTGACTGAATCACCTCACACCGTGCGCGTGCGCATAGAGCAGGCGTCCGCAACAGCATCCCAGAGGGCAATGCGGTGTTGCAGTGCTGAGCGAGCCGCCGAGAGGGCCTGGTCATACTTTGTCTGATCATCGCCAATGAGGTTCTCGACCATCGCGAGGGCAAGTGGTCCGTGGTGATCCCCATCGACATCGATATGTCGCTGCAGGTAGTACCGCAGATCGTCAAAGATCGTGGCGTCTTGTGAAGGGATATGATCCAGCATACCCAGAAACATCGTCGGGATGACGTCTTCACGGCCGAAGGTGAATACAGCGGCGATCTCATGAAGCGAACCGCCGTTGATCACATCGAATGTTGCTGTGACAAAGCTTGACGACGCTTCTGGTGCACCCGTCAAGGCGAGGGCGGTGTGAAGATTTGCCCCCTTATCAAGCTCTGCGAGAAGTGTGTCAATCGATGCTGTTGAAGCACCCAGGCCAAGCATCGCCTTGCGGTACATTTCGAAGTGGCTCATTCGGACGCCGTGACGGTCAACGTCACTCTCTTCACCAACAACGATCTCATTGATCAGATATCGGGTTTCGGCATTCCCCCGAGGCATCCAGGGAATGTCAACGCAGGTAAGTCCACGCTGCAGTGCTTTGAGCAGGGACATAAAGTCCCACACCGCAAAGACATGGTACTCCATGAACGTGGCTATGCCTTCTACCGACGTCAATGAGGTGTAGAGGCGGTGGTTTGACAGGCCGGCACGGAGATCTTCCGTAGCGTCTTGAAGTTGTTGTGTGCGCATGCGTGCAGAACAAAATCAGATGGCGGAACGGTTCCATCGAATGGACAGATTGGTGGTTTGCCTCCAATACGGCAACTTTGCAGCGGCCACGACATTTTCCACGGCTTACTCGAAAGGCTTATCAACTATGAGGTCGATCATACTCTCTGCTGTTGCGCTCTTGTGCGTTACAACTTCTGTCTTTGCTGTCGAAGTCAACGTCGGCCCGGCTCTTGGAGTCAAGGGTACGGTGAACACCATCAATCCGGGAACGGGACTCAAGACCGGATTCGCATTCAACTCAATGCCTGATCTGGGTGTTACCGGACGCCTGATGTTCGCAAAGGATATGAACATTGGCCTTCTGCTTGATGTTGAGATGACGGGCTACGGATACATCATGCGTCCTGAAAACGAGGATATCGCTACCGATGCTAACACCTACGTCTCCCGTCACAGCTACGTCAACATCGCTCCCTCGTTGTATCTCGGTGGTCTTACACTCGGCGTAGGGATCCTGCTGCCAACAGGCCTCACCAACAAGTCTGTCGATGGTAGTGATGAGTTGCTTCTTGTAGGCACGCAGGCATCTCCCGTCCTCGAAGCACGTCTTGGAGCGATGATTCCGCTCGTGCGTAGCACTTCCGGGGATCTGAATCTGACCATCCGTGGCACCTATATGCTTGGCGGACACTTCACCCAGGACGTACGCTACGTGATCAATTCCAGTAACCCACAAAGTGCCGGACTATCACTCGGATTGAACTACCTCTTTAGCGTCATGAAGTAATCCGTCGCACACGCTACGTATTCAGACACACAAAAAAGCGCTCCCACGGGAGCGCTTTTTGTTTTTCTGCAGAAGCATCAATGCCACGGCATTGTCTCGACACAAGACATTCTCGCCCACTGAAGGCATCACGAATGCGTCCAGACGGGCTCACCTTCGGAGTTGTCGAGAATGCTATCGATAATCGCTACAATGGTCCTGATGTGTTGGGGAGAAAACCCACCGTCGGCCACCATCAGCATTTCTGCAAATTCATGGCTTGAAGCATCACGCTTTCGGCCCGACACACCGCTCGATCCGGATCGCGTTCTCTTGTATCTGAATGACCTTCGTGCAAGGCCGCGTGCTTGGCGGAGTTTTGTTGATTCCGTCATTGTGCTTTGGGAGGATGGGCAGCCGCCCCGCATGCTACAGCACCTCCTCGGCACGGAGGGGTACTCGTTGCTGGCAGAGATTCGCAGATACCTGGACACTGTTACCCCTGCACCACCTCTTCGACATCGTCCATGCCTTGAACAGGTGGCCGCAGGCCACGCAGTGGATGTTGCCAAGAACCCAAACGGCAACCCACACAAAGGTTCAAATGGCAACACGCTCACGCAAAGGATCATGGCCAGGTGCAACGATGTACGATCCTTCGGAGAATGTGTTGATCACCTGAGTTCCTCCGCCTCTACGGTCGTGCTGCGCCTGCTCTTCGATCCCGACGTGCCGGGTCGTGGCCACCGCACCACTCTTCTCGATCCCGGCTACAGGACCATTGGCATTGGTGGAGCCCCCTGCCCGAAGCATCCGATACTAGGCAACGGCTATGTGGTTGTTCTCACATTTGGCGGAGAGTAAGCACGATTCCTACCGGACTGTTGCCGGTGCGCTCAGGACGGATTCCGCACCGGAGGCACAGACGACCTTGATGGCATAGACATCGTCCTTTCGTCCACCTGACACGTCCACATACTCCCGCCGTGCAGCATCCTTGATGAGCGCATAAGCCTGCAGGCCGGATCCGGTGCGCTTGTACACCACAAAGCTGTGCTGCTCATCAAGAGTCTCATACGACCAGCGTAGGATGACGTTCTTCGTTGTTGAGTCATACGAAGCCGAAAGATCCCGCACAGCCGGTCGCACCATGTTATCTACGCGGGTAATGCTTACGATATTGGAAAGGGGCGACTTGTTTCCGGCGCTATCATAGGCAACGACAGCATACTGGTAAGTCTTAGCTCGTGCCGGCGATCGGTCAACAAATACACTGTCACGGCGCCCCGCGCGGCTGAGCGAGTCCCAGGCAACACGATCGGGGTTCGATGCGTCGAGCAAACGTCGTAGGACAACATGATTGCGGACATCACGGCTTGAGCTAGGCACGATATCGAGATCGATCGTAGAGTCGGAGACTGTGTAGTCGCGGATCACCGGTGCAACCGGCGGGATGATATCTGGACGCGGCACAACGAGCGTATTGCTGACAGGAGACTCGTTGTAGTGGTAGTCCAGCGCAACGACCTGATAAAAGGCGTTCTTCGTCAGCGTACGAACGGCCAGCGTATCGATGATGATCGTGTCGTTGCGGTTGAACACCGAGTCCTCGTGAAAGAGATCACGCCGGACCGTGAATTCATGAGAAGGATCGTTTGCGTGTAGCAGTCGGTAGCCCATCAGATCACGGTCAGCCGGATGACGCACAACGATGCGGACGACGCCATTGGTATCCATGGTCCCTTTCACCAACACTCCGGGACTCGGCGGTACGCTGTCTGCGAAAGCAACATAGGCCGGGTAGGAGCGCACTGCGTTGCGGGCCGTATCGACAGCAACGACCTGGTAGTAGTAGGTGCCACCAAGGATCACATTCTGATCTCGATACTGGCGAGCCCCCTTGTCAAGTGGCTTGTCAATGATCGACCGATCGAAGACGGCGTCCACTGCGGTATCTCTCATGATCAGAAACCCGGCGAGATCCGGGCTAACAGGATCAGACATTTCCCACGTGATCACCACATCACGTATGCCTTCGTGAACCGCCTTCACTGCGACCGGCATGGCAGGAGGCGTCAGATCACGAGGCGTAGCCTTGAGAATGCCGAGCATGTCTGTCTCGGCAAAGGCATTATTGCCAACGATCTTGTAGTAATAGGTGCTGTAGTTGGTCAGGTTCGAATCGAGATAGCTGTTCGATGCAGGTGCAACACCATTTCGGAGGGTAAGCATCGGAGACTGTGTAAGCTTCTCGTACGAAAGGCCATCACGAGACCGAAAGACATCATACGTTGAGTGTCCTGTGGTGTTGTTCCATTTGATAAGCACGGACCGGTCTAACTCATCAACCGACAGGCCTGTATTGTCCATTGTGGATTTCGTTGGCTCAGGCCCAACATCCACGGTGCCTGCTCCAACGACATATGGTTTCGTATCGCCGAGCAGAGTAACGCGATACCGGTACGCCACGCCAGCACGAGCCGTCTTGTCGACGAAGCGCATGCCAAGTCCCGTTGCAGCGTCGGCACTGCGCTCAGCCGCAAGCATTGCCATGCCGTAGGCCATCTCAAATCGGCTGCGTGCCTGCCGCAATGCGTCCAGCTGACCCGGGTCGTTCGTCGGATAATCGGCAGGATCCATCGTTGGATCAGAGAGCAATGCCGCAACCGCAATCGGCCCCATGATGTTCATGTCATCGCTAGTGCTGGTCGCTCCGTACTGATCCCATTGCTCAGGTGTCCACGGCTTGACAGGTTGATCAGTCAGTGCCGTATATGCACCTGCCCTTTCGCCCTGAACTTCAGCTCGCTCGATACGGTATCCCGCGACCTTGGATTTGGTCCAGAGGGCAGGAATGCTTGGTGCCCAGCGCACCACGACCGAGTCTGCATAGCGCTTGGCGATAACGCCAACCCGTTGCTCAAGGGCGCGATCAAGGTCTTTTGGTGTCTGTGCGTAACTGACAACATTGACGATGCTACAAGCGATCGCGAATGTCGTCAGGAATGTCATCAGTGTTTTTGTCATCGTGATGGTCCTTGCGTCGTCGTGATCACTTATTGGATTTAACTGGTGTGAAGTCCTTCGATACGGCCGTCAGATCGATCGGCGTTGAGAAGTTCTGCGTCACCGTCTGCTTGACATCCTGGTTTGTAGCCCGGTCCTTCGCAACTACCCAGTTGCCTGCAACGAGTTCCCAGAGTGTGCCGACAACGGTCACGCGGTAGACCTTTGATATCTCCCAGTCGGCAGTTGAGGAGATAAAGTTCTCTGTACCGCTGTTATCGAAGCTGAAGTTGTCTGACTCAACCGGCGCTGGTGTGGACTTTTCCGGATCGTTGATGAACGTCCCGAGACCCTTCGGAGTTGCCACGCCCTTGCCCGGAAGACTTGGTGGTGGTGTAGGGGGCGTAGCAGTGCTCCCAGTGTAGAGAATTCCGCCGACGTTGATTCCTCCCGGGGTCGAAGTTGATCCGGAGCCTTTAGCGCCTCCGGCGGACTTTGCGGTGGCAGTTACCTGCGTAGGAGAAAACACAATGCTCTTCTTCTTTCTGAACAGAAACGCACCAAGAGCATCCTTCGTCGATTGTAGGGTGAGCGTCTTCCAGCTTGCTCCGTCCTTCTCTTCGATTCCAACGGTATACGTCACCTGGAATGTTCGATTTACAGTGTTACCCGAGGCGCCCCCTGTCATCTCCTGGAGTTCAAAGCTCTGACCCGGCACGAAGTTGTACAGGACGGCAACGGGCTCTTGGAGCGAGACATTGTATGCCGGTACGGCCGGCGTCACGGACTTAACAAGTTGATTCTTCTGCTCAGCGGCAACATCCTGAGCCGCCGTTGTTGTCGCTGCCGGGGCCGCCGGATAACATGTTGATCCCATGTTGAAATCAACATCAAAGTTGCCTTCAAAGGCTCCACTAAGAAAACTGAAGGAACCGGCTGCCTGACCCTGCACCCAAGACGGATTTGGGAAGCCGGCCTGTGCCCAGGCTCCGGCCTTCAGATTAGCCAGGTTCCAATAACAGCCGTCCTTACATGGCCACTTACCGCCCGTAACCTGTATACCACACGATGCGATCGCCCACGCTGCAGCATTCGCACGGAAGTACCACATGTTATATCCGTTCTGGCCGCAGAGCGTGCCGTCGGGATACCGCAGGAACGACGCGTTGAACTCCATGCCGCCGCCAAAGCGCCACTTGACGTTAACGCGACCGAACAGGTGCTTCAGACGGTCACCTGTATCAAAGCCCATGTCTGTTCCACCTGCAAATCCATTACCTGCAATTGCATCAGACGTCGCAGAGACACTCGGCGACATACCATAGCAACCGACCGCGGCGAGGCCATTGTTGGTGCGTGTGGTAAAACCGGAAGGAGGGGCAATATTCTTACCGAACATGAAGTAGGAATTTGCGCTGATACTGGTGCCAAAGACATTGACATTGACGACGTTGCGATACACCGGATCGCCGAGCTTCACCCACCAGATCCCCGTCTTCCCTTCGATGTGGATGTTGAGGTTGGCATTCCCAGTGACCGGCGCCTTGTTTACGATCACGCCGGCATTGAGATCGAAAATCTTTGTTGTAAAGTCGTACAAAATGTTTAGTGAACCCTTGATTGGGGCGTTGGTTCGCTCTGTGAGTTTAGCCTGCAGCCAGAGGTCACCCGAAAGCCCGATATAACTCATGCCCCCTGATGAATTGAACTGACCGAACAGGGCTACATCAGCATTCATTTTCTTCGAGTCAGGAGTTGTTCCCAAGACAGCCAGTGCTCTGAAACCAAAGGCCACATTTCTGTCCGGGGTCATAACCGCTCCGCTATTGGCCGAAGAGGATGTTGCACCCGCAGCCGCCACAGCGTTGATATTCGGTTGTGCTGGTAGCATGTTCACATTGACCTTTCTCCAAGCAGCTACACCGAAGCCGTAGAACGCATATCCCGGAAGAAACACGATTCCCGGAGGGGGCAGAATGGCCTTCGCACTGACGTACCAATATCGATAGCGAACGTTATTATCGACCTTCGAGCCGAATCTTGCAGCGGCATCGAGCTGCATTTGCAGCTCCTTGAACTTGGCCGATATTGATGCTGCAAACCCGTTGCCCCACATCGGGTCTGCGTTGTAGAAGTTCAATTCGCCATTCATCTGCACAGCTGGCAGGTTAGCGAACATCACGATCTTGCTGACGTTGAAGTCCACGAACTTCGGCTTGAACTTGAAGTTGGCGTTCGTAGTCGTCTTTTCGATGGCCCCTATCACTTCGAACGAGCCCCTTCCTCCGATCCTGTTCGAATCCAGCGCAACAACCACATCAAAGCCAAGCTTACCTCGGAAGAGTTCGTTGCCCTGTGGAGTAGCTTGATCAAACTTCACTTTGTCGATCGTGATCGGGAACTTGGCAAGCTTCTTCTGCGGGCTCGCGAAGCTCCAGTCGCCGGCATCATATCCGAATGGCTTTTGAAGCGAATCATCAAAGAACATTCGCATGTTCTCAAAATCTGGTGCTAGGTCTAGAGTTATCGTTTTCGACCCCACCGTCAGCGTTGCGTCGTTCCAGCCCGCTTCGCCATTGAGGTTGATCATGAATTTCTTCCGACCCTTCTTCAGGTTCATTGTTATGGTTGATGTCGGCTCGATCTTCAGCATGGCATTGCCAAAAAGCTTCATCTCGATATCGTTCTGCGGTTGCATTGAGAAGTCGAACGACTTCTGCACGTTGTTGAAGAGCGCCTTATACACGATGGCGTTCTGCGGAGTCGAATCAGTAACAGGCAGTAGCAGCCTGCCGCGCATGTAGGCCTGCGTGAGATTGCTGTTAAGCATAACGACCTTGACCGTATCGACGCTGCCGCCGAGTCGATTGAGGTTCATCGCTGGAAACATCACCACGTTGGCGGCAATCAAAGAGCCTGTGAAACCATTCTTGTTGATGATCAGGTTCTGAGCCATGAATTGCGGCGCGTTGTTTGAGTCAGCAAAGGTGCGCCAGCCGTCCGGCATGAACATCTTGATCTGCTTGGCATAAAAGCCGTTGAAGCTGTTGTCCTGGATGCCCACATAGTTCAGGGGAAAAGTCATTCCCGGAGCATTCTCAAGGTCACTGAAGTCAAACGTCATCGTATCGATCTGCAGGCCCAATCCATTGGTTCCCGCAAACGTGCTCGGCGTCAGGTTCCCGAGAAGCATCCACTCCTTCCAGTCGATGGTCTTTCCACGCAGCGTTGCAATCGACTGCTTTGTGGTGTCAACGTCCGGACGCGGCGTCATCCAAGCGCGCGGAAAAAGTATGTCGATGTCAAGCGACATCGTGTCGGAGTTGTTGTCACAGCCCCAGGTGATATAGCAGCCTGGACGTGTGGATGTCTTCGCCTTGGCTGCGATCGTGAAGGTTGGCTGTCCGGATGTAACGCCACGCACATCGATATCCTGCAGCAACTCCAGACGTCCGGATTTACCTACCCCCTGCGGACAGATCGGCAGCTGCTGCAATCCGAAGCTGAGTGTATCATCAAGCTTGGTAAGGGGCAACGTGGCAACCGAAGCCATAACGGCTTCGGTTGGCATGAACTTCATTTCCGAGATACAGATTGTGTATCCCTTGAGGTTGTTGAAGCCCAGCGGCAGCTTTAGCGGCGTGTTCAGACTATTGACTTGCTTGACGAGAGCACCGTTGGCCTTGACCCACTGATCGACGGCTGCAACGGTGTTCTTCACCCAGTTCCAACTCGTGACCTGATTCACGGCCCATTGTTGAGGATACGGCGGCGCGGATGGATCCACATCTCCACTAACCTGGCCCGAGACCACGCGACGCGCAGAGTTGACAACGACGTCATTAAACACAACTTGGACGCGCGCCAGAAGCCAAGGAATCACGATCTCTCCCTTGCCTGAGGCACTGCTCGACGATGCACTGGTCACCTGTGTGACCTTCATCATGAACTTGCCCACAGCAAGTGAATCGTTGACAGCGATCGGCTGAGACCCTGCGACCGTATCCGTCAGAACAACGGCCGCACCACACGTTCCGCAGGGCAGTCCAGGCGGATTAGGATCAACCGTCGTTCCGGACTCTTGATTACCGGCACCAGTGGATTTGGTCTTGTTTCCCGATCCTGAGTCTTCGCCACCACTGGACTTCTTCGCTAGGGTCGTATCACCACCGGATGAGGTTGTGCCCTCATCAACGGTCTTGGTCTTTTGCTGCGTAGCTGTAAAGGTGAACGGTGTTGCATATCCGTCTGGCTCTCCAACCGGACTGCCTCGTTCGTCGGTAGCCCGTACAGACCAGATGTATTGCTGTCCTGGTCGCGGTAGCTCAAAGTCCGGCGGCCAGAGCAGCTGCGATGCGGTCACATTCTGCTGATCAAGAATGGGCTGGTTCACACGGAACGCGTTGATTGGTGTTTGACCCTTAAGGACTTCGAACACCTGAACACGATAGTATACCGGAAAATCCGGCCGTGGCGCCACTGGCGTCCAGCGAAGCATCGGACGGTTCAGCGCGGAGATCTCACCCTTGTCGATCGGAAGAAGGAGTATCGGCGCTTGATAACTCTTCATCGTGAATGTACGGCAAACAGGCTCCGAGATAACGGCATTGGTAGTGGGGTTGAGAAGCCCGACACAGAACTCGTAAAATCCGGCAGGCAGCATTCCTGTGCGAACAGCGGTTTGGTCCGCACCTCCGGCAACACTCATTGATTCAAGCGGAATGAGATCTTCACCAAAGAATTGGCTGATGCCGACTGGGATCGTTAGCACGGCCATCTTTTCCGGCTTGGTCTTAGCCAGATAGGCCCCGTCCTTGTTTACTCGGCAGTCAAACTTTGCCTGGACTTCAGCGCCTGTTGAGTTCGTGATCGTTACGACAACCGCATCTTTTCGCTGCGACCAGTTTGACAGATATGGCTCTGGTCGCGAACTGATGTTGACGCTTACCCGAAGCTGCGCGTGTGCCGTCAAAATGCCCAACAGTAGAAGCACTATAGTGGCTGTGAGCTGGCGTGACAAGATTCCCATGAGATTAGTCCTGTGGTTCGCAGTCGTGTTCAGAATGTGGTATTCACCGATAGCTGTAGGGTCTGTTCGGTGAATCCGGTACCCTTTGTCGTGGCCGTACCGTAGGTATACGAGCTCACGCCGTAGTTGGCAAGCAGCACTAGATTCTTCGTAGCCCGCCAACGCATACCCGCTCGAAGAAATGTCTGTATGTCCGATGGGGTGGAGCCGAATCTCGAGTTCGCCAGCGTCATTGATAGCGTTGGGACCAGCTGTCCTGCGAGGAGGCGATACGAGGCATTCACCCCATAGGATTCGACTTTGAGGGTGCCATTGGTTAGGATGTTCTCCACGCGGCTTGTGTTCGCACCGATCGTTAACGGGATGGCCTCAAGAATTCCCGTGTAGGCAAGCACGGCGCTGCGTGTGTTGTTTGACGATTCGACACCACTAACGACGTTAAAGTCATCAAATCGATCGATGCCAATACTGGCCGTTACGGTATGCATAACAGAACCAATCGTGAATGTCAGCATCGGATCGATGCTGAACGACTCGCTGACATTCTGAATACGCTGCGAGTCGAGTGGGTTCTGGCGGTTGTTTCGCATTCCAAAGTTGGAATACGACGAAGACAGGGAGAACACATCCGAAAACCGCAACGACATCTGTCCATTAGCGATGGTCTGCGTCATGGCCTCTCCCTTGGTTTCCGACAGATTGTTTACTCGCTGTCCGATGGTTCCCGACAATGTGAAGTCACCGTTGAAAAGGTTCAGCATCGGGGATACTTTTAGGTCAAGCCGATCTGTCTGAATAAATGGATAGGCAAGGGGCTGAAAGCCAGCGCCCATGTAAAGTCCCGAAACAGTTACACCCCATGTTGAATATCGCATACTGAGACTCGCACTACCTGCGCCATCAATTCGCGTTGATGTTCGAGCATCGAAAAGAAATGACGCGGGATTGTCTGCTGGATCTACAAGGTTTGATCGCTGGTCTCGCGTGAAGATGGAAAGAGCCCCTTCTGCACTGAACGTTAGTGCCTGACCCAGAACAACCTTGGTGTTAATTGAGGCAATAGCCCCTTCCTCGGCGCGAAGTCGAAGTGTATCAGAAGGGATGACAACACTCGAGTCGTCCTCAGCAGGACGTGCGGGTAGTATTGAGGTGACGGTATTGGTGATCGACGTTGGGTCATCCTTTGCGTACACCACGTTTACACCAACCGACGTGGAATCGGGATTACCAAACGCGATCCGGGCCATTGTCATATCCCTGCGGTAGGAACCCCCGACGTTTCGATCGGCATCCGGTTCGACAGCTCGCTGACTGATCCCCCGCGAGGCTGAGAGCTGAACACTTCCCGGCGTAAGGTCAAATCCCGCTCCGAAGATCTGAAGGTCGCCGCCGGAAAGCTCCGACATCTGCGGTGTGTATGAACCTAGATGAAGCTGTGCCCATCCGATCTTTGGAGAAAAGCTCGACAGTCCGAGCGCATTCGCTGGATTGGCAAACAGCTCGGCCAATGACGGTGCAGTGATTGACGGCGTCGTTGTATTCGTTTCGGGGTAGGTGACCATCAACGTCAACGGCAACGACAGCAGGCCGGCGATGTTGATCGTTGGTGTGAAGACTAGTCTGTGCAGTGCTGCCGGACGACGTCCAGCCTGGGCACCGGTAGGATCCGAGCTATGCTCATAGAAATCGGACGTCACAGAAGCGGCGCCCGTAACCGATATCCACGGCGTTGCAGTGGATGTATCGGCTGGCGTTGTTTCCTCCTGTGCCAATGCGACAACGTGACTACACGCGGCAATGGCAGCAATAAACAGCCCGTGAACGGTCCGCATTGATTACCCCAAAAGACTCCCCTACTCCAAAATAGCCGAACAGCGGAGCTTTCCAACATTACCAAAGCATGGGGGCTACGAAAGCCGCAGTCCAGCGTCGAGAAGGGCGTTGACCATCTCCAGGGAAGGGGCTTCGGCATAGAAGCGCACAAGGGGCTCAGTTCCGGATGCCCGAATGAGCAGCCAGCCGTTGTTGACGTAGAATTTGAACCCGTCGCGCGTGTCGATGCGCTCCACCGGATACGTGCCGATTGTGGTCGGCTTCTTGGCGCAGGCGGCAAGGATGGCCTTCTTTACCTCGTTTGTCACGTGCACGTCGCGGCGGCGGTATCGGTGGGGTCCAAACTCTTCATCCAGCTCATCGCACAACTGCTTCAACGACTTCTTCGTTACAGCCATCATTTCGAGCAACAACAGGCCGTTGAAGATGCCGTCGCGCTCAGGAATATGCAGCGACGTGCCAAGTCCACCGGACTCCTCGCCCCCTATCAGGATCTTCTCCTCGTTCATGAGCTTGGCCACGTACTTGAAGCCAACGGGCGTCTCATGGACCTTGATCTTGTGCTTTTCGCAGTAGGCGCTCACCATGGACGTGAGCGACACGGTCTTGACCACCGCTCCTCGACGCTTCTTGTACTCATAGAGGTACTTCATCAGGAGCATGAAGATCCGGTGCGGATCCACAAATGCACCGGTGTGATCCACCGCCCCGACGCGGTCAGCATCGCCGTCGGTGGCAAGTCCCATATCCGCCTTCTTCTTGCGCACGGCTTTGGAAAGGGGCTCTAGGCACTCAGCGATCGGCTCCGGATGGTCTACCTCTCCAAACGATGGATTGTACTCACCATGTATCTCATACACGCCGTCAAACAGCCGATGCATGAAGTCGATGCCGGCGCCGTGCATCGGATCGTACACGAATTTCAGTCCACTCTTACGAATCGCCTCGAAGTCGATCTTCTTCTTGAGGTCGGCTATGTAATCGGCCTTGGCATCGAAGAGCTTGATCTTCTTAGCTTTCACGTACGCATCAAAGGTCTCCACCTTCATCTTCGGTGCAACGCCCTTGAGCTTTGCCAGCTCCTTCTCCACCTCGGTTATCTGTTCCGGCAGAGCGGGTCCACCAAAGGAGCCCTTCAGCTTAAAGCCGTTGTACTGCGCCGGATTGTGCGAGGCCGTGATCACCACACCCAGCTGCGCCTTCTTCTTCTTGGTATGAAACGACACCTGTGGCGTACTCGAGATGGTATCGCTGATGTGTACCGTAATGCCATTGGCAGCAAGCACACGGGCCGTCTCCATCGCAAACTCCCGCGATAGGAATCGCGTGTCGTGCCCAACCACAACAGAAGCCCCATCCTTCTTGAGCTTCTTCACATATCGCGCCGTGGCATGTGCCACTAATGTGAGGTTGTCAAACGTGTAATCGCGGGCGATAAGACCACGCCAGCCGTCGGTGCCGAAGACAATGTTCATTCGAGCAAATTACTTGAATTACAACAATTACTGAATTACGGCAATTACGGTTACCAAGAGTCACGTTTTTCTTTCAAACTGCTCGATGTTGATCATGATTGAACACGACCCAATTTTCAATTCTGATGAACGAAGGCCTCTTCAGAATCTCTCTGTTGTTTTTGCACGCAAAGTTCGACGCTTTTGTCTTGATGTCAGTCAGCATCACAGTTTTGTCGACAAGAGTGCGATCATTCAGATGTACCGATGTGCCACTTCAGTGGGAGCGAACATTCGAGAAGCGCAGTTTGCAGAGTCTGACAGAGACTTCTTGCACAAGCTGAAGATCGCCGAAAAGGAGCATGGGGAGTTCCTCTACTGGCTTGGCTTGTTAACATCAGATCCGCCAATCTGCTCTGATGAACGACTAGCGGAGATCGATGATTTAGCTCTTCAAGTGCGCAGGCTGTTACGATCTGTCATTCTCGCCAAGAAGAAGACTTAAAGCAATTACTCTAATTACGGTAATTACGGTAATTACGGTAATTGCTTCAGTACTTCAGTACTTCTCGTAATTCAGTACTTCTCTCAAGAGATCAAGGAGTCTCCCGCATACTCTGCCGAATCCCCCAGGATCTGCTCGATGCGCAGAAGCTGGTTGTACTTAGCAACGCGGTCCGTACGGCAAGGGGCGCCAGTTTTGATCTGTCCGGCGCCGAGGGCCACGGCGATATCGGCAATGGTTGCGTCTTCGGTTTCTCCGGAGCGGTGGGACAGCACGGCCGAGTATCCAAAGCGCTGCGCCAGAGCCACGGCATCGAATGTTTCGGTGAGTGTGCCGATCTGGTTCACCTTAACGAGGATGGAGTTGGCCACGCCTTCGGCTATGCCTTTTGTAAGGAAGTTGACGTTCGTCACGAACAGATCATCGCCCACAAGCTGCACCTGGTCGCCTACGGCTTCGGTCAGCATTTTCCACCCCTCCCAATCGTTTTCGCCCATACCGTCTTCGATGGAAACGATCGGATAATTCTCGACAAGCTTGGCATACCATTGGACCATCTGATCTGCAGACTTCTGTTCCTGCGTGCTCTTATACATCAGGTACTTGCCATCCTTCACCATTTCGCTGGCCGCAACATCAAGTGCCAGAACGATATCATCCCCGGCCGTATATCCAGCCTTTGCAATGGCTTCAAGGATCACATCCAGGGCCTGCTCGTTTGATGCCAGTGAGGGGGCGAATCCACCCTCGTCGCCAATCGATGTGCTTAGCCCCTTGGCCTTGAGCACTCCCTTGAGGGCATGATAGGTTTCCGTGCCCATGCGAAGCGCTTCGGAGAACGAGGCGGCCTTGACGGGCATGATCATAAACTCTTGAATGTCAACATTGTTATCTGCGTGACGTCCACCGTTAAGGATGTTCATCATCGGCGTCGGCAGGAGTGTAGCGCGCACACCGCCCAAATACTGGAACAGCGGCAATCCATGAAACTCCGCTGCAGCCTTGGCAACGGCCATCGATGCACCGAGCATCGCATTGGCTCCGAGGGCCGACTTGTTCTCCGTGCCGTCAAGGGCGATGAGTATCGAGTCGATCTGACGCTGATCCGAGGCATCCATGCCAATAAGGGCCTCGGCGATCGGACCGTCGACGTTCTCAACCGCCTTCGTGACGCCCTTGCCGAGGTAGCGCGCAGCATCACCGTCACGGAGCTCTACGGCCTCATGCTCACCCGTGCTTGCACCTGAAGGCACGGCCGCACGACCAAACGAGCCATCTTCGAGGATGACGTCAACTTCTACAGTGGGATTTCCTCGTGAATCGAGGATCTCGCGGGCGAAAATGTCGGTGATGGTGGACATGGGGAGTTACGGAATGACGGAATGACGGAATGACGGAATTACGGAATGACGGAATGACGGAATTACGGAATGACGGAATTACGGAATGACGGAATTACGGAATGACGGAATCACGGAATGACGGAATGACGACAAGCAATTGCAATGGACTAATCAATCGTGACCGGGGATTCGCTACTGGACACCGGGAAATGTGAGCTGTGAGCCGATTGCTGCATCCCTGCCCAGGGCTTTAGCCCTGGGTGGTCAGGTTAGTGCATCAAACTTTATCTCATCAATCCTTTTTGCAAGCTGAACATCAAGAATTGTGATGCCCCCTTGATCATGCGTGCTGAGTGTGAACCGCACCTTATTCCATCCAAACACCAGGATATCGGGGTGATGATCCATGCGTTCGGCGATGAGGGCAACGGTGTTGACCAGACCAATGGCGGCAGCGAAGTCGGACGCGGGTATCTCACGAACTAGTGTGGCGCCGTCAAGGCGCCACAATGGGATGTCGGCTAGATGATCAGTGAGTTCCTGTTCGCCGAGCGGTGTTGGACGCGGCATGGTAGTTTCGATCAGCTGAGCTGAGCGTTCAGCTTTTCAGTGATGTAGGCCTTGGGCACGGCGCCGACGATGGTATCGACGACCTTGCCGCCCTTGAAGATCAGTAGGGCCGGGATGGAACGAATACCGAACTCCATAGCCGTGCGTGGGTTGTTGTCAACGTCGACCTTGGCGATCGTTGCCTTGCCGGAGTACTCCAGAGCAAGTTCATCTACGATCGGAGCGATCGCGCGGCAGGGTCCGCACCATGCGGCCCAGAAATCGACAAGTACAACACGACCCGAGTTGATCTCGGTGTGAAATGATTCATCGGTAAGATGCGTGGCGTTTGCCATGGAGACCAGATCCTTGAACGAAGTGAAGGAGTGAAGTGCGCAAAGTTACGGACTCACAACATCATCCCGCCATGGCTTCGATGAGCATTGCTACCGTCTGGGTTGCCCCTTTTAGATCATCCAAGCTTCCGGAGTTGTCGATGACGAAATCAGCCAGGCCGCGCTTTTCTTCCATCGGAATCTGCTCGGCCATGCGGCGTTCAACATCCTGTCGGGTGAGTCCCGAGCGCTGGATGACGCGTTCGACGCAGGCATCGTGTGGCGCATCGATGACGATGACATAGTCGAACCCCTCTTCGAGGTCAACCTCATAGATGAGCGCGCTTTCGATAGCCACAAAGGTCGTACCCTTATCCTCTTCCTCCTGGATTGCCTTCATATGGGCTTCCAGCACCCGCGGGTGGACGATGCCATTGAGTCGGGCCAGCCGCTCCCCGGCTGCCGAGTCGGCACCGAACACCAGCGAACCTAGTAAGGGGGCATTCACACCATTGGGGGTAAGGATCTGATCTCCAAAGGCTTGGGCCAGTTCTTGGCGCACCTGCTCATCGCCGGCCATGATCTCCTTGGCCGTCGCATCCGAGCTGAAAATCGTCCACCCCCGTTCCCGCAGGATGGCCGCAACTGCCGACTTGCCGGAGCCAATCCCACCAGTGATTCCTATGAGCGTCATGCGACAAAGGTACGGGTTTCGGATTCCTTTGTATATTTGCGGCTCTGAATTTCAGAATGCACCGTTCGTCTAGGGGTTAGGACACCGCTCTTTCACAGCGGTAACACGGGTTCAATTCCCGTACGGTGTACTTAGAACAGGTGACGG
>JBILLF010000078.1:0-9122 GCA_044376225.1 Patescibacteria group bacterium
TGGCAGGGTTGCCGAGAAGAAGAGGGTCTGACGCTGCGTTGGGATCAGCTTGACGATCTGACGGATCGATGGCATGAAGCCCATGTCCAGCATTCGGTCGGCCTCATCCAGCACGAATGTGTGGATGTGTGAAAGGTTCAGTGCGCGGTGCTCGACAACGTCAAGAAGTCGTCCTGGTGTTGCGATCACGATATCCACACCGCGGCGGATCTGATCGATCTGCGGGCGAATGCTCACGCCGCCGAGAAGTACCACCGAGCGCACTTTCAATCCCTTGGAATAGGTGCGAATACTCTCGTCGATCTGCACGGCCAGTTCGCGTGTGGGCGCAAGAATGAGCGCCCGCGGACCGCCGCGGAAGGGGCCTTCGTTGAAAAGGCGATTGAGGATCGGCAGGCCGAAGGCCGCCGTCTTGCCAGTACCTGTCTGCGCACAGCCGAACACGTCGCGTCCGGCCATGACCACAGGGATGGCTTGTTCTTGGATTGGGGTTGGGGATGTGTACCCAGCAGCATCGACGGCCTTTTGAAGGGGCGCGCATAGCTGCAATTCAGCAAAGGTCATGGACCTCTCCTAGAAAATGAAGGAAGATGACACGGTTCCCATCTCTCAAGCCGATCGCTGATCGGCTCCAATGCTACCGTGAATCACCACCTACCAGGAGAGAACGGGGCACAGAGAAGAAAAGCCGCGGTGCCAGTGCACCAAAAACATGCCCGACATGCGTCGGGCGGCTGTTCAGACGCGCAAAGATACGAAGAAGTGTGGAAGAAGTGTGGAAAACCTGTCAGGCCAGACGTGAGCGGAGCTCCTGGTCAATGGCATCGAGAAATTCTTCCGTGTAGAGGTAGTGCTCGCCGTGGTTGACCTTGCTTCCGTGAATGCAGACGGCAAGATCCTTGGTCATTCGGCCACTTTCGACAACGTCGATGCACACACGTTCCAGAGTCTGACAAAAGTGGACGAGCTCGGCATTGCCGTCGAGCTTGCCCCGGAACTCCAAGCCCCGTGTCCAGGCAAAGATTGAGGCAATCGGATTGGTTGATGTTGGCTTACCCTTCTGATGGTCACGGTAGTGACGTGTTACTGTACCGTGTGCCGCCTCGGCTTCCATCGTCTTGCCGTCGGGCGTAACAAGTGTCGAGGTCATCAGACCCAGCGAACCGAAGCCCTGAGCAACGGTGTCGGACTGCACATCACCGTCGTAGTTCTTGCAAGCCCAGACGAAGTTGCCATTCCATTTAAGTGCCGACGCGACCATGTCGTCGATGAGGCGATGCTCATAGGTGATACCTACGTCGTTGAACGTCGAGACAAACTCAGCATCGAACACTTCTTGGAAGATGTCCTTGAACCGTCCATCGTACTTCTTCAGGATCGTGTTCTTGGTGCTCAGGTAGAGCGGCCAGCGCTTCATCACTGCCTGATTCATGCAGGCGCGGGCAAAGCCGCGGATGGAGTCATCTGTGTTGTACATGGCCATGGCCACGCCATCGCCTTTGAAGTTGTACACCTCAAAAGACTGTACTTCGCCGCCATCCTCGGGTGTGAAGGTCACCGTGAGCTTTCCCTTGCCCTTGGTCACGAAGTCCGTTGCGCGGTACTGATCACCAAAGGCATGACGTCCAATGCAGATCGGTGCAGTCCAGTTGGGTACCAGGCGCGGAACGTTACTGCAGACGATCGGCTCACGGAATACGGTGCCGTCAAGGATGTTGCGGATGGTGCCGTTCGGCGACTTCCACATCTTCTTGAGCTTGAATTCCTCGACGCGCGCTTCATCTGGTGTGATGGTGGCGCACTTGATACCGACGTTGTACTTCTTGATTGCTTCGGCGGCATCGATCGTTACTTGGTCGTCTGTCGCATCACGATGCTCGATCCCAAGATCGAAGTACTTGATGTCCAGCTCCAAATACGGCAGGATCAGCTTCTCCTTGATGAACTTCCAAATGATACGCGTCATTTCATCGCCGTCTAGCTCGACGACTGGGTTGGCCACCGTGATTTTTGCCATGTCTGCTGCTAATGGTTGAAAGGAATCGAACGCCAAAAGTACGTAGTCAGAGCGTCATGATGTACGACGCAGCTGCACGACCCGACAAAGCCGCCCCCTCGATACGGGGTCCGCCAAAGGCGTCACCGGCAAGCAGGAGGAGCGGTGAACTATTCAGAACGCCGAAAGGGGCTTCAAAGACAGATGATGGTTGGGCATACCGCCAGCGATGAATCACCGACGACGTGATGGCTGAACCCAAGTGATTACTGACCTCTTCGATCATGATCGTGTGGGCTGTCTCCGGATCCTCGATGTAGTGTCGGGCAAACTCCACAGTGCTGTGAATGGTGATGCACGCAGCAGGGGAGACAGTCTTTTCCTGATTATCCGAGATGAGGGCAATCGCTGTCGAATCGACCGGACGCAATGGTCCGCCAGTGGGTAGTCCACTGGGGCCATCAAGCGTTGCCAAAACGGCGAAGCATGGATCGTAGGAAATGTTCTGTAATTGGCTCAGCGTCTGTGCATCGAGGTCAAGCTCATCGCTGTGAACGAGCGCGAGTGACTGGGGAATGGGAGCTGTGATAATGCAGGCGTCGCAACTGAGAACATCACCCGAATCGAACGCAATAGTCCACCGGTCGGCCGCACGGCGAATCGATGTAACGACAGTCGACGTGCGGACGTCGAGACCGTGCGCAAGGTGCTTGGCAATGGCATTCATGGACGTAGCGCCCCGATACCGAATGTGGGACTCAGCATCGTCACCGGTAAACCACGGAGTGACGATACCAGCCTCGTGTAGCGCGCTGACGATGTTGATGAACCACTCGGAGCGTGCCGTAAGAAACTGCGCACCGTGGTCGAACACGGCCTCGTCAATACGACGCGTCGCCATCCTTCCGCCAACGCCGCGCCCCTTGTCGATGACGACAACATTCGTACCTGCACCCTTGAGAATCCGAGCGGCCGTCAGACCGCACATTCCGGCCCCGATGACGAGAGTTTTCATATGACAAGTTAGCTCAGACGCCTCGAGTATTTTTGCGGCATGGCTTGGATCGTGGATGCTGTGTATGCGCATGATTATGTCGTTGCGGTCTGCGACAACGAGGGGCGCTGTGCGCATGTTGATCTTGCTGATTGCCTTACCGGCCGATTGCATGCCTGCAAGGATCCGTCACTGTTTCGGCTCGTTCGCGCTGCCACAGGAACGTTGGTGTGGCCGGGCGGATATGATATCGATCCTGAACGCGTGCTCGGCCGGTCGATTCCCGATTCGGATGCCCTAGCACGCGTCACGCTTGACACTGCTGATCGCTCAAGGATTCTCACTTCATGTGAGGATACCATGCCGATCATCTCCTTTTTCTATGGACTCGTCATCAGAATGTATCATGACGAGAATCGACATCACACAGCGCATTTACATGCCTCTTATGCCGAGACCGAAGCGGTGTTCGATATCGCCACGGGCGAGATCATTGCCTGGCAAATGCCAACTTCGCAGCGTCGTCTTGTACAGGCATGGATAGAACTGCATTCGGATGAGCTGCACGCAAATTGGCAGCTTCTGCGAGCCGGCGAGCAGCCAGTGCGTATCAGAGGTCTTCAGTAGACACCAGCCGACGCACCTTCTCACGACAGATCGTCTTGAGCCGAGCTGGCTTGATAATCGTTATCACGTCGGCCCATGAGACAATCCAAGATACGAGTTCGGGAGAAAGGGGGGCCGTGAGCCGGAGGTCCAGCGAACCATCGCGCCGATTCGTGATCGACTGCGTTGGATGCCACTGCCGGGAAGCGAAGTACTCAGCGGCAGAGGCGTCGATTCGAAGGTGCACTTCGCGAACGTCTCCGTCATAGACTCCAAAGCGGGCGCGACGGTACTTCGACTCGTCGAACTGGTGAAGGGGCCTCTGCACATCATCGGCACGTTCAACGTGCTCAATGCGGTCCACCGCCAGAGTGATGTACTGCTTGTGCATGGGATGCCATGCGGCAACGTAGAGCCGTCCTGCGTGATTGATCATCAGACAGAAGCTTACCACAAAGGTCTTTGTTTCTCCACCGTTGATTGATCGATACCTGACACGGTCCCAGTGCGGATCAGTTATAGCAAAGATCACCTGTGCGAGTACTTCTTCGTCTAGGGTGTTGGCGTATCGTCCGGGAGTGATCTCACAGACAACGTCATCGGACAGAAACACCGAGCCGGGCGCGTGTCGCTCCAGTTTGCGTGTAAGCCGGTCAATATCACGTTGCACGGGAGTTGTGCGAAACGCTCCGAGTGCCCCTTTTAACAGGTGAAGTGAAAGGATCTCTTTCGAGGAAATGGAAAGGGGCTCAAGGCCACGATACGTCGATGGGATGAACCACAGTTGTTCACGGCCATGGCGTTCATTGATGATCACAACACCGGCACGTTCGATCGACTTCAGATCACGCTGGATCTGACGCTGACTTACGCGAGGTGTGTCAGTGTCCGTGACGGCTTCAATGAGCCCCAGTGTGGAGATCTTACGACCACTGGAAAGCAGAGAAAGAATCTTGATACATCGGGTTATCTGTGCCGACATTGCAATCGCCCTCCCTAGCAGTCAACGCCACATTGGCAGGTTGATGTAGTATCATTGGCAAGTAAGTAACCAAAGTTAATCTCTCTGGGCGACGTGATACGTCGCCCATCCGCTGATCTTTGCGAACTACTCACATTTTCCCCAGTAAAGTGTAGCAAAGCGATCGTAAAATCGAATCTCCAAGATTAGATGTAATCAAGACTGATTCACATCAAATGTTGGACCTGACAACACCGCTAAGCACGCAATACTCGACAGTCCTGCTATGACCATCCGTCTCTTTCTCATTGACGACCATCCACTGATCATCGACGGATTGCAGTTGAACTTCGACCGGTATGCGGGCCTCGAAGTAGTGGGACGAAGTTCAAATCCGAGCGAGGCGCTTGAGGAGGTGTCCGCGCGCCGAAATGAGATCGATCTTGTGCTGATGGACGTCTCCATGCCTGGCATGTCAGGCATCGACGTCTGCCGACACATTAAGCAAGGGGGCGAGCGACCATTTGTCATCTTCCTGACATACCTCGCCGACGAGTACCTCCGCGCACAGCTCAAGTTGATACCCCACGATGGGGTCTTTTCCAAGACCAGCCCCATTGACGAACTCGTCGATTACATCCGCTCAGTGGCTTCCGGTCGCGCCATGCCCGCGCTTGGCCTCCTACCATCAGAACGTGAGAAGGAATCTGAACCGACCCTTTCGAGATCGGAGCTGATTGTCGTGTACTACATCGCCGTAAAGGGGCTCACCAGTCGAGAGATCGGCGAACTGCTCGGACGTAGCGAACAGACCATCATCAAGCATCGAAAAAATGTGATGTTCAAGCTGGGTCTACACAACATCCAGGGGCTTGTGTGGTATGCTATCGCGAAAGACCTGCACGTAAATCCACCGGTTTAGCAAACACGCACGGGAGTTGCAGGAGTTGCGGGAGTTACGGAGTTACGGGAGTTACAGGAGTTACGGGAGTTACACAGTAACTCAGTAATTCAGTAACTCAGTAATTCAGTAATTCAGTACCTCAGTACCTCAGTACCTCAGTACCTCAGTAACTCAGTAACTCAGTAACTCAGTAATTCAGTACCTCAGTACCTCAGTACCTCAGTAATTCCGTAATTCCGTAATTCCGTACTTAAGCAATTCAGCACCTCTCCTACCCACCAGTCTTCACGTCTTCTGTTTCTTTTTTTTTGCGGCCGGGAAGAGGATGTTGTTCAGGATCAGGCGGTAACCCGGTGAGGTAGGGTGGAGCTTTAAGTCTGTAGCGGGGTCACCCACTGCATGACGGTAATCTTCGGGGTCGTGTCCACCGTACCAGGTGAATGTTCCGCGCCCAACGTTGCCATGTATGTATCGCACCTGATCGGTGCCCTCGCGTTCGGCAAGGACAATGACGGATTTCTTTACCTGATCCTTGTGGAAGGCCGTCGTCTGACCCAGGAAGCCCTTGACGACGTTCACGTGGCACTGCGTGAGCATGGTCGGCACGGGGTCGTACTTGGCCGAGAAGTCAAACAACGTGAAGTAGTCACTTGACTCAGTCTGCAGGATGGTGTTTGCATCGACATCGATGCTGGAGTACTCATACTGCAGAGGGTTCATCACGAGCTTGAAATTCTCAAAGGCAAAGCACCGTGTGAAGTCGAGCTTCTGATTTGCCTGCATGTCCATTGGGTCGCCGTCGAAGATCTCGGCACAAATGTCAACATCACCGGCAGCCAGAGCGATGTCATAGGTGTCTGTGGCTGAGCACATGGCAAACATGAAGCCCCCTGTTGAGACAAAGTCTCGGATCTTGTTTACCACAGACTTCTTGAGCTCGCTAACCTTGGCATAGCCGAGCTTACGGGCGGTGTTCTCCAGCAGAGCGACCTGCTGGATGTACCAGGACTCGCCGGCGGAGTTGGCGTAGAACTTTCCGAACTGACCTGTGAAATCCTCATGGTGCAAATGCAACCAGTCGTACTCAGAAAGCTTGCCTTTGATAACCTCCTCGTCCCAGAGCTTATCATACTTGACCTCGGCGTACTCCATAACGAGCGTAACGGCATCGTCCCATGGTCGAAACCCCGGTGGGGCATAGACGGCGATGCGCGGGGCTTTTTCGAGGCGGACCACGTCCATGTTCGTCTTCTCGGATTGGACCTCGCTGTAGATCGAGGCTGTAGAAGCCCCATCAAGCGGCTCGAAGAAGACGCCCCGTATGCGGCACTCGGAAGCGATCTCCTCGGCGTAGTCCGTTACGAAGCTGCCGCCACGATAGTTCAACAGCCAGTCAACGGGCTGATCCCGCGTTAGGATCCAGTACACGATCCCATAGGCTTTAAGGTGATTGGTCTGCTCAAGATCCATTGGAATCATGAGCTTCTGTGCTTGCCCCGTCGAAAGGGCAAACAACAGCAATAGCAATGTGGAACGGAAGCGGTTCATGCGGCGTTGAACCACGAACTTACGTCGGACATATTGCTCGCGCGCATTCTCGTGCTTGCCGAGACGCAACGAACGCCGATTTTCGCAGGACTCGTATGGGACTGGCAGCAGCTATCATCATCATCACCCTGTGGCTTGTGCACCTACTCTGGACGCTTGCCGCTTCGCCCCTTGAGACTGTTCAGGGGGCTGGCTGGCTCTTGGTCATTCTTCACGTGCTGGTGCAGGGGTATCTCTCCACAGGGCTCTTCATCACAGCGCACGACGCCATCCACGGAACGGTGGCGCGCTCGCCCCGTGTGAACACGATCATCGGTAGCATGGCTGCGTTCCTCTTTGCCGGACTCTCCTACAAGCGGCTGAGCGTCAATCATCATCTGCATCACAAACACCCCGCGGACGATGCGCTTGATCCGGACTATCATCCATCCAACCGATACCTGCCGTGGTTCGCATCGTTCATGCGTCGCTACGCCACCATCTGGCAGATCGTTGTCATGGGTGCGGCGTTCAACATTTTAAAGATCTGGGTGCCCGAGCCCAAGCTTTGGGTGTACTGGATTATCCCCGCGTTTATTGGGGCCTTCCAGCTCTTTACGATCGGCACGTATCTGCCGCACCGCAAGCCCCATGACCATGACATGCCACACAACGCGCGGTCAATGAAGCTCAACCACGTGCTGGCAATGGTCTCGTGTTATTTCTTTGGCTATCACACTGAGCATCATCTTTCGCCCGGCACGCCATGGTGGCGACTCTGGCGCGTTAAGGAGCAACGGCAGGGGGCGATGCATGCGCATGGCGGGGAACTTTCGTAGTTTTTCGCCCATGTCCATTTCGGTCACCGTCACCAACGCATCCGGCGCCCGCTATCGCGGCCAGCAGGCCATGATCCAAAGCGTCGAGAAGGCGCTGAAAGCTCACAAGGTCAAGCATGCCCGCATTGATGTGATTCTCCTCACGGATCGTCGCATCCGGACGCTTAACAAGCAGTACCTTCAGCATGACTATGCTACGGATGTGCTGACGTTTCCGCTTGAGGACCAGCCGTTGTACGGCGAGATCTATGTTTCATTGGAAACTGCGAGGCGTCAGGCAAACGAATACGGCGTGGCCGTCGTCAATGAACTCGCTCGTTTGGCTGTGCACGGCGCACTTCACCTTCTCGGCTATGACGATGCCAGTGACGAAGACCGCAAGACCATGCACGAACTCGAAAACACGTATATCGTGAATCCAACAACCAGCCTATGACTCATAACTACTCTGTCGAGCGCGTCATGGACGTGATCACCCACATCATGTCTGTGCAGATTCCCGGTCGCCCCCTCTCTTCGGTTGATACTAAGGACCTCCGATCCTGCGGCTTTTCCGAAGTTGAAATCGCCGCTGCGCTCTCATGGATGATGGAACGCTCCCGCCTTGCAGACGACAAGCCCGAAGGACGCTTTCGCATACTGCACGGCATCGAGCAGAACGTCCTTACCCCCGAAGCATGGGGCATGCTCATGATGTATCATGACATGCGTTTCCTGAGCACTGACGACGTCGAACAGATCCTCGAACGCGCCGTTATGCTAGGAATGGAGCGCGAAGTTGATACTCCCGAAATCAAAGCCATCATCGCCGCCTACGTCCTGTACACAACCACTCCCTCCTCAGCCAACCGACGCATGCTGATGGGTGATGAGATGGTGAATTAGGTGACAGGTGACAGGTTACAGGTGACAGGCATATCGCCGTCATTCCCGCGAAAGCGGGAATCCACGCCGTCATTCCCGCGAAAGCGGGAATCCACGCCGTCATTCCCGCGAAAGCGGGAATCCAGCACCACCAACATTTCCGCCAGTAACCTGCAACCTGTAACCTGTCACCTGTAACCTGCAACCTGCAACCTGTCACCTGCAACCTGCAACCTGTCACCTGTAACCTGCAACCTGCAACCTGCAACCTGTAACCTGCAACCAGCAACCTGTCACCTGTAACCTGTAACCCATTTGGCCTCGTAGCTCAGTTGGATAGAGCGACGCTTTCCTAAAGCGTGGGCCGGAGGTTCGAATCCTCTCGAGGCCGCCAAACAGGATGTAGGTGACGATCGTCATTCCCGCGAAAG
>JBILLF010000079.1:0-8998 GCA_044376225.1 Patescibacteria group bacterium
GCGGGGCCATGAAAAGCATTGCAAGCATAAGGGGGTTCCGATGATGAATGTGATCAGATTCGTGGTTGATTGAGCCTGTCGATTGTCTCAGCAGCCCATTGACGAAATGTTCCCTCGACAATTTTCGCGCGCGCTGTGCGCACGAGCCATCTGTATAGAGCTACGTTTTGCTCCGTAGCCAGCATCAGTCCAAGGATCTCTCCGGCGTTGAACAGGTGGCGAAGATACGCCAGAGAGTAGTTCTGACTGCTCTCGGAACCGACGTTTGGATCGATGGGCTCATCACGTTGTTTCCAAACGGCATTCTTGATGTTCACCCGTCCCAGGGTGGTGAAGAGCGTTCCATTGCGGGCATTACGCGTTGGCATAACACAATCGAACATGTCCACACCGAGCCCTATGCAGCGCAGGATGTTCTCTGGCGTTCCAACACCCATCAGGTACCGTGGTCTATCGCTTGGCATGACCTCAGTTGAAGTCGCCGCGATATCGTACATCATCTCGGCCGGCTCACCTACGCTCAGTCCACCGATGGCGTAACCATCAAATCCGATGTCAACCAACTGCGTCATGCACGAACGTCGCAGGTCGGCATACACACTTCCCTGCCCAATTCCGAATTGGATCTGGCGGTGACCATAGGAAAAGGGGCTCTGCAGGTGATACGTCCGAGCCCGCTCAGCCCAACGCAGCGTTAGGTCCATCGAACGTCGGGCGCTTTCGTGTTCGCATGGATAGGCCGTGCACTCGTCTAGGACCATGAAAATGTCACTACCGATGGCACGCTGAGTGTCAACGACGTTTTCGGGGGTGAACAGATGCTTTGATCCGTCGATGTGAGAACGGAACTCGACACCGTCTTCGCTCATCGTGCGCAGGTCCCGCAGCGAAAACACCTGAAAACCACCACTGTCGGTTAAGATAGGACGTTCCCAGGTGCTGAACCGATGAAGACCGCCCATGGCCGAGAGGGTTTCAACTCCAGGGCGCAGATACAGATGATACGTGTTGGCCAAAATGATAGGTACGTCAAGACTGCGAAGGCTGTTGTGATGCAGGGCCTTGACCGCCCCTTGGGTGCCAACCGGCATGAAGATAGGAGTTGGGATCGGACCATGATCGGTAAGCACCACGCCAGCCCGGGCTGATGTGTCCGAGCACGTAGACTCGATCCGGAAGACATCCGTAGCTGAGGTCTCGGTTGGTATCACTCAGCGTCCATCTGTTGATTTTTGGATGATTCCCCCGCCAACGACGTCGTCACCTTCATACATCACCACCGATTGACCGGGCGTGATGGCCCTTCGGGGTTCATCGAAGTGGACATGCAGAAGCCCCTGTTCGTCCGTGCGGCAGGTTGCCATCGCGCCTTCATCCTTATAGCGGATCTTGACCATGAACCGGCGCTCGTCAAGCAGATCTTCGTACTTCTGCAGGTTGACACCACTAGCTTTCAGCGAAGTGGCATCAAGGTCATCAGCCTGACCTACTACCACCGTGTTCGATGACGGCAGTACGTCGAGAACAAACAATGGTTCGCTGTGAGCAATGCCAAGACCCTTGCGCTGGCCAACCGTATAGAACGGGTAGCCGTCGTGCGTACCTATCGTCTTACCGTCAAGCACGATGTCTCCCTTTCCAATGCGAGCATCGATATCCGGCACGGCGTCGCGCAGAAAACGACGGTAGTCATTGTCAGCGATAAAGCAGATCTCATAGGACTCTGGCTTTGGGGCCAGATCCAGTCCAAGACGGTCCTTCTCGGCCCGCGAATGGGGCTTTGTAAAACCCGCTAGAGGAAACATCGTCCGGGCAAGATGCTCCTGACGGACACTCCAGAGCATGTACGACTGGTCTTTGCGTGCATCGGGACTTCGACGTATCCAGCGGCGTCCGCTTTGCTCGTCGTGCATGATGCTGGCATAGTGTCCGGTGGCAATGAACTCGGCACCAAGTGCGTCAGCCTTTTTGAGCATTTCGGCCCATTTGATCTGACGGTTGCACCGAACGCACGGGTTAGGAGTATTTCCCTGGAGATAATCATCAACGAAGTAGTCGATGATCTGCTCTTTGAAGGTTTCGGTAAAGTCGACGGTGTAGTGCGGAATCCCGAGACCTAATGCTACTCGGCGTGCATCATTGATGCCGTCCAGCGAGCAGCAGGTGGAATCATTACCTACGTTTCCGCCAACATCTTCATACTTGTATGTTTTGATGGTGATACCCACCACGTCGTAACCCTGCTCTACGAGCAGTCCAGCGGCGACGCTTGAGTCGACCCCACCAGACATTCCGACGATCACACGATTTGAATTCCGTTCCACGCTGCTGTAGCTTTCGTCAATTGTTGCAAAGTTACCATGTCTGACGCACCCTTTATTCCAGCCCGCCCTCGAGCACTAGATCGTCGCTTCTGGGGTGCCTATTTTTCTTGGACTCTGAGACGGAGCTTCTCGGCTGGATACATTGCTGAAGAACATCATCTGGTCTCAGCGTCTCACCGCCAAGACCAGATTCCGACCATTATCGCCTCGACGCATGCATCCTGGTGGGATGCTGCCGTAGCCATGTCCATAGCCTTCGGCAGACACCGACTCGATACCGACGGAATGATGGAGCACCGTCAGCTTGAGAGGTACCGCTTCTTTTCACGTCTCGGCATGTTCAGCGTCATTCGCGAAGATCCTCAAAGCTCCATACGATCTCTGCGCTACGCCGCTTCAAGATTACGTGGTACCAACCGGATGCTCTGGATGTATCCCCAGGGAACACTTATCCATCAGGATGTTGACCGCATCGAATGCGAACCTGGTCTCGGCATCCTCGCGCGCTTACTCGGACATTGTCGGATATTACCAGTAGCCATGCGCTACGAGTTGTTGCGCGAGCAACGTCCGGCTGTGTGGGTTCGTTTTGGTGAGCCCATTGAGATAACTCCGTCAGCGAGTATCCGCGATGTACAGACTCTGTGTTCGTCAGAACTAACTACGCTGCGCGATGATGTCCGACGCGATGCTATGGCCGAAAAACACGGACCATACGAGCCACTCTTCACCGGACGATTGTCAATGGAAAAGCGCTACGATTCGGTTCTCAGAAGATCTCGCTAGCCCCTTCCCTTCGACTCGTGTAATCATTGTTTAGTGAAGCTGGTTGTCCAGACACCACTACTACACCGGAGCTGAAGAACGTAGAACCCGGTAGGCCACTGCGAACTGGTGATTTGAATCTGTGACGCATCGTCGGCAACTGCTGTTTGATACACGGCACGACCCGAGATATCAACAACTTGCAGTACCCGTCCGGCACGGAGTGGAAGGCTAACGGTAATCAGATCATTGACTGGAATCGGACTGATGTTGAGCTGATCTGCTGATTGCCCTCCTTCCTCGTCACTGATATCACTGTACGTGAACCGAAACTCGTCCGATGTGTTCGAGCACGTCCCGTCTGAAACACGAACCTTGTAGAGTCCGCTCTGTGTCACATACAGTGTCCTAGCTGTAGCGCCTGGAATGTCAATGCCGTCGAGCGACCACTGGAAACGGGTTATGCCACCGAGAGCCGACGAGCGCAACGAGTCCGGTGCGATCTTCGTGACAAGGGGCTTCGATGGCAGCTTGGACAACGTCACGGAAATGGCCGTTGAAGTAGCACGGCATCCCTTGGAATCTTCCACCCCTACTTGGTAGGAGCCAGACTGTGCAGAATTCGAAAGGCGGATGATTCGGGTTGTGTCACCATTCGACCAACGATAGCTTGCAAAGCCGGTCGATGCCTCGAGAACAACCGTGTCTCCGGCACAACGTGCAGCAGGAGTGTTCGCTTTGATCGTCGGCGTTGTGGCTGTGCACTGAGAAACGTCGATTTCCCAGATCCCTCTTCCGTAGGTAGAGATCCGAAGAAGATTGGCCGATGGCAGAAGACGCATTCCAGTAACAATGACTGGGGGCATGCCCTTCCCGTACAATTGCCAGAAGGAAGAGCCCTCATCGCAAACGAACACGCCGAGATCCGTGCCGACAAACAATCGGTTGGTGGCTCCCCGCTGGTACACGACACTATTGCACGGGACATTGGGAAGACCAGTGCCGGTAACGTTACTCACCACGCCTTTGTCCACTTGATAGATTTTTTGTCCCTGTGAGAACCCTCCGATGGCAACGTAAAACTTGTCGGGCTGCGTCGGATGGACCTCCACGCCCATGATGAATCCTGAGATGCCTGTCTGTTGTTGCCACGATGAGCCGCCATTGGAGGTGAAGTACAGTGCAGTGTTATAGGCGACGTAGATGTAGTTCGAATTCGATGGCGCTACTGCTATCACCCTTGCAGCAGTGCTGGTGGGAATGCTCGAGATCTTCGTCCAGGCCCCACCGGAATTCGTACTCTTCCAAACTTGCGTGTAACCGATGTACACAGTCCCCTGCAGCTTCGGATCAACAGCGATAGGAGCGACCCAGGCGGCGTCACGCTCGCCCCGTGACTGTGCATTTGAGACGAAATTCCAGTTCCCACCGCCGTTGGAAGACCGCCAGAAGTTACCATAGTACTGACTGCCGTACATGACCTGTGGACTGACGGCATCAATTGCGCCCAACATACCATCACCATCTAGCGTATGTACAAAGCTGGTGCCACCGTTGGTTGATAGCGCGGTTCCATTGTCTTGCGCACCTGCTATTGTGATTTTCGTGTTGACATTTGAAGTTGCCAGACCATAATACTGTTGAATGGACAGACCGTTTGAGATGTCTCTCCAGGTGATCCCTCCATCGGTTGATCTGGCAATACCACCGTCATGAGTAGCGTACAGACGATTTAGCGTTGGGTGATACTTAAACGAATGCTGATCGGCATGCACAAACGGCGCCCCGTTGTCACCAGTCCAATGCGCAGAAAGAATCCACTGCGAACCATTCGTGGTCGTGCGCCAGATGTTTACGCCGCCGACAAAGACATGGTTGGCGTTCGTTGGCGATACCTCCAGGGCAAGATCGTAGAATCCCTGCCCACCTTGATCTCGACCACTTGATTGCCATCCAAGAAGATTGAGCGACGTTGGCAGCTCAGCGAAACTCGAACCCGCATCTGTGGACTTAAACACCCCTTCAAAACCCTGCGTTGATGCGTTGGATGCAAGTGCAACAACGACGTTCTGATTTGCTTTGGTGACGGCAAGACGGATACGATTGGCTGCTGGTACCGAATAGACTTCATCCCAGCTTTGCCCGGCGTCAGTACTTCGGTGAATCGCGGCACCGCCATTAAACCCGTATGTGGCCGCATAGAGTGTCGGAATTGAGACTGGATTTCCGATCAGCTCCCGGAATATTCCCTGAGCCGTTCGTTTCCAGGTTGCACCGCCATCTGTCGTCCGGTACATACCCGAATAGGTCGCCGCAACAACCACATTGGCATCTCGTGGGTCAACCCAGAGGCGCCCGATGAGTGTATTATCAGCGGGCTCATTCTGGAATCCGGTTTGATTCCACGTCTGACCGCCATCCGTCGTCTTAATGATACCGTAGCTGAAGGTGTTGTATCGCGAGAGCTGACCGGCTATGGCGCCATTGACGTCTCCAGTAGCCGCATACATGACCTCATCATTCGAGGGGGCGACAACAATGTCGCTGATCCCGATGACAGGAACAGTTGTGATTGGAAGACTGCGCCATTGTGTGCCACCGTTCGTGGTCTTCCAGATGCCCCCTGCTGCCGCACCGGCGAACATCACGTTAGGATCCTTGCGAGAGAACTCTATGCAGTTCACACGACCGATGCCATTCCATGTGGCCAGGGCTGAGGGCATATCAGGAGCGATCGGACCGAGTTCTTTCCACGTTTTCTGTGCGAGAATCTCATCCATTGGCTTGGTGCGTTCAATCGAACGAAGCTCCTTCAAATACACAGATGCCGTCGGCAGCGTGCCATCCGGCATCACTCTGCTTTGCCAGAACCATTCCCACCGGCGAAACTGCTTGTTGATCTTCACCTTGCCATCAGCTCCGGGCACCTCGACTGACTGCTGATACGATGAGCGCAACTCCTCGAACGTTCTCTGCGCGAGAAGTTCTCCTGTCGAGACAGTGATCAGCGCGATGATTGATAACAGAGCAAGCTGTCGAGTGGTACTTGGCGGTTTGGTCATGGCGGATCCAATGTTCATGAGAGTGTCGGGAGTTCTACTGACAGAGGACAAATCTTCGGCGTATAGAGTTCCGCAATTTACGACCGATATTTGCGCATACATTTTCAAGAAAATCCCCCGGAGCCTGATTTTATGGATGCATCGTTCCTGTCACGACTGGCAAATGAGCTGGATTCCATCGGCCAGGCAGGACTCTACAAGCGCGAGCGTGTAATTGTGTCCCATCAGGGTCCTGAGATCCTCGTTCAGGGACGTTCAGAGCCAGTCCTGAATTTCTGTGCCAACAACTACCTTGGTCTGTCCTCGCATCCATCGGTCATCAATGCTGCAAAACAGTATCTCGACTCGCATGGGTTTGGAATGTCCAGCGTGCGTTTCATTTGCGGGACACAGGACATCCACAAGGAGCTCGAGAAAAAGATCGCAGACTTCTGCGGTACAGACGACACGCTCCTCTATGCTGCGTGTTTCGACGCTAACGGCGGAGTCTTTGAGCCTCTGCTTGGCGAAGAAGATGCGATCATTTCTGATGCACTAAACCATGCATCGATCATCGATGGCGTCCGGCTCTGCAAGGCCCGTCGCTACCGGTACGAATCCTGCAACATGGAAGACCTTGAAGCTCAGCTCAAACAGGCACGCGCCGATGGTGCTCGGTCGATTCTCATTGTCACCGATGCCGTGTTTTCCATGGATGGTACCATTGCGCCTCTTGACAAGATCTGTGATCTTGCCGATGCATATTCGGCGCTGGTGATGGTCGATGAATGTCATTCGATGGGCTTCATGGGAGCTCATGGACGCGGTGTCGTCGAGCATTGCGGGGTGACGGGCCGCGTGGATATCATCACTGGCACTCTCGGCAAGGCCCTTGGTGGTGGAATCGGTGGGTTTACGACTGGTCGTCAGGAGATCATTGATATGCTCCGGCAGCGGTCGCGTCCATATCTGTTCTCAAATTCTCTTCCCCCATCGATCGTCGGAGCTGGTATCGCCGTCATGGATCTATTGAGCGCGACCACGGAACTGCGTGATCGTCTGGAGGACAATACAGCATACTTCCGCGCAGGGATGTCTGCTCTTGGCTTTGATATCGTTCCGGGAACGCACCCAATCACGCCAGTGATGCTCTATGATGCGCCACTTGCCCAGAAGATGGCCGATCGTCTGCTCGATCACGGAATCTATGTTATCGGCTTCTTCTTCCCTGTGGTCCCGAAGGGCAAGGCCCGCATCCGCGTGCAGGTCTCAGCCGCACACACACGTGAGCATCTTGACAAGGCCATTGCCGCATTCGCAGCTGTCGGACGTGAACTCGGAGTGATTCAATGACGATCGGTGTTTGCGGAGCCGGCACCATGGGGCGTGGCATTGCCATTGCCAGTCTGAGTGCAGGTCACACGGTCATCCTGTATGATCTCTCATCAGACGCGCTTGGCGTAGCTGTGAGCTATGTCATGGATCAGCTATCTAAAGCCGTAGAAAAGGGAAAACTCTCAGAGCAACAGTTTGAGGCGGCCACCAAGGCGATTTCTTCATCAACCGACGCAGCTGCGCTGGGATCATCGGACATGGTGATCGAAGCAATAGCTGAGCGACTTGACATCAAGCACGCGCTTTTCCGGAGCCTCGAGACTGTGGTTGCCCCTACTGCAATTCTTGCAACCAACACATCAAGTATCAGCATTGCCTCACTAGCGCGCTGCCTGCAAGACCCGTCTCGATTTATCGGATTGCATTTCTTTAATCCGGCCCACATAATGAAGCTGGTTGAGGTCATCAAAGCTCCACGAACCTCACAGCACGTTGTCGATGTGTGCGTCGATTATGCCAAGGGGCTTGGTAAGGTGCCCGTCGTTGCATCCGATGCTCCGGGCTTCATCGTTAATCGCATTGCCCGCAATTACTACAATGAGTCCCAGCGAATCGTGATGGAAGGGGCGAGTACCATCGAGCAAGTCGACACGCTGATGAAGGGGCTCGGCTTTCGGATGGGGCCATTCGAGTTAATGGATCTGATCGGTGTCGATGTTAATCTCGACGTCACAAAGTCACAGTGGGAGCAGTTCTTCTACGAGCCGCGCTTTACGCCGTCGCTTCTCCAGCAGCAGTATGTTGATGCGGGACTGCACGGCAAGAAGTCCGGCGGCGGTTTTACGGTCTAACGCAACGATGCTCGCCTGGACAATTGCCCGGCGGTTCTCGCAAACTCTGCGACGCAATGGTTTTGCACGATTTACATCGATCGTTGCTATAGCCAGCGTAGCACTCGGTACGCTTGCTGTGTGCCTTTCGCAGAGTATTCTGGCCGGTTACGATGAAATCATTGAGCAGACTGCACAGCGGTTTGGTGCACACATTACCCTACAGCGCAGCGATGGTAACGCGTTTACCAACGCCGGCGACGTCCAGAGGCGGATCCGTAAGCTCCCGGGAATATCGTCGGTCTCGACGACGATCCGTCACGAAACTTTGGTGAAGTGTCGGTCGCACCTTGATGGCGCCGTACTTGTTGGCCTGCCGGAGCAACATCTGAACGTTGCATTTGTCCCTCTACTATCAACGAGGGAATCGGCCATTGGCCCCGGTGAGGTGCTCATTGGGACGGGCCTAGCTCGACGATTGAGTGCAGATGTCGGTGATACGATAACCCTGATATCGCGATCGCTAGGATCCGACCGCCCGTTGATTAGCAGAGTTCGAGTAAGCAGTCTGTTTACCAGTGGAATGACGTCCTACGATGAGCACGCTGTCGTTACATCCTCGGTGCACGCACGACTGATCTTGCAGTTGGATTCCTCTGCTGCCACGATGCTGATGATCACATGTGAATCTAACTCTGACGAG
>JBILLF010000080.1:0-8860 GCA_044376225.1 Patescibacteria group bacterium
CGGTTGTCGTTCAGGTTGAAATGTGTCCATCGATCAGACTCGATTCGACACACACAATCTGTCAAACCGATTCACGAGTTGCCCTAAACCCGATGATCGTCGGAGACACTGCCGGCATGACGTTTCGATGGACACCCGGGTGGATGGTTAGTGATTCAAACGCTCGTAATCCCTACATCGTTGCCGTTGATTCCGCAGTGCCATCCCTACTTCGACTATCGGCAACCTCCCGGTTCGGCTGTAGCTCGTTCGCATCAACGAGATTACTCTCATCAACGGGATTTACGGTCACCATTCAATCCAGTAGGTCATGTCAGACCGATACAGTATGTCCTGCTGATACCGTTACACTGCAAGCGATCACCAGGGGTGGACGCAGCCCGGTATCCTACCGATGGAGTACGCTACCCGACCTTGGTTCAAACTGGTCCAGCACACAGCAGCGTGTTGCTATCCAGTTGGTGCGCACAACTGCGGTCATTCTCCTAGCAACAGACTCTGTTGGTTGCACTGCGAGTGATACCGTTCAGATCTGTGTCCGTGAGCAGGGCAGTGTATCCGCTGGAATAGACACAACAATCTGCGCCTCCAACACTGTTGACATCGACCTTTCAAGGGGCGAACCTGCCTGGTGCGGCCGTGAACCGATTGTCTATTCGTGGGAACCCCGATCGGCATGTATCATTCCAGACGCTTCCAAGCCATGGAACGCCGTTCTTCGACCTACATCAACGACCATGTTTATCCTGACGGCAACTGACGATAATGGTCGGGGTCAAGCAGTAACCGATACTATTGTGGTGACTGTGCGCGATTCGATAAAGCTTCAATTCGATGCGCAAGTACTCCGTGTTTGTGAGGGCGACCAGCCATCGAGCACGCGACTAACGGTATCGAAGGGCACAGGACCCTATTTGCATCAATGGCAGCTACCTAGTAATGCCACGATCATTTCCCGCTCAGATTCGGTGTCCGTCATACCAGCATCTGCACTCGCCCCCTTCACGCAGCCGGGCTGGCTATTCTGCGTCACTATGGATGCGAATGGGTGCTCACGCCGAGATTCCGTGTATGTTGATATCGTGCCACGTCCGGTTGTTATTCTCTCGGAGACTGATAGCACATGCTTGTGCAGTGAACGCACCATCTCGGCCACAGTTACTGGTGGCACACCGTTACCCGATGGATCGTACCGGTTTGAATGGTCGGAGACCTCCTCCGATGCTCCTCCAGGGACAACTTCGCTTGTTGATACATCGTCACTCTCTGCCCGGGTGAGACCATTCTATGAGACTACGTATGCCATACGTATCGTTGATGCCAATGGATGCGTCTCAACGGGCGTGATCACCCTTGCGCCACCACAGATGGGCGATACGCTCGTTTTGAAAGCGCCTGAGCTATCCGTCGATCCTCGGAAGGAAGATGCACCGATCGACATCATTGTTTCGAGTGCAACAGATACTGCCCTCTGCAAACCCGACGCTGTAGAGTTCATTCTTGAGTACCATGAATCGCTCTATGACCCCTTCCCAACCGCTGAACACGGATCACGTGTCTCATCACGCGTCGTTACGATTGGGAACGACCGATATCGACGCGTGAAGTTCAAGATCGTACCACCTGCAAAGATTCAATCATCACAGGCGCTAACCCGCATCCACGGGAAGGCACTCGTGGGGTCGCCAGCACAAACAGTGCTCAAGATTGATAGCGTCCATGTCCTCTGGCCATGTGATACTGTGCTCGGCAGAGGTATTGATGGAACATTGATGCTCGACTCACTGTGCATCAACCCGATGAATGTTCGACGAGCTCTTGTATTCAATTCAGTAACGATTACTGGCGTTCAACCGAACCCAAACAATGGTTCCTTTACTGCGCATTTGCGCGTCTCAAACGATGAGGCATTTGACATCGAGCTAGTCTCTCTTCAGGGCGAGAGAATTTGGAAGAGAACTATTGCTCCAGCCCCACTGCCGTCTTCGCGGACTATGGACATAGCGATCGATACCGATGTTGCGCCGGGTGCATACATGCTTAGCGTTCGCACTGGAGCGGCAGCTTCATTTCATGCGGTGATGATATCCCAATGATCTCATCAAGAACGTGTATCACGCTGGTCTATACGGTTGTGCTCCTATCAAGCACCAGAGTATGCATTGGGAGCAGGCATTCTGACTCCGTCATCAATCAACCGCTAAGCCTAGGCGTATCGGCGCGTCATCTTAACCCAACGTCAACACTCGCTGCGTTCCCAGGCATCCCAACGTGCTGCGATCTTCTGTCACCGACTCAGGGATTGGCTGGGAGTATCCTCGGCGAATACACGTTTCTAACGGAGAGCAGGTACACTTTAGAGGGAGCCCTCGGGGTTACGTTTGCGTCATCCTCACTCGCCTCATCGAGCTTCGTGGGATTTGCGCTCGATGGAACCGACGAAAGCGCCAAGGTTGTTCGAGCCGAGAGCGAAACGCGCGTCTCACTCTCTACCTATAGCCTAGAAGCTCGAATTCTCGGATCCTGGTTGCTACACAACTCGGCTACGTTACGTCCTCATCTGTTTGGTGGTCTGACAGCCAACTATTTTTTCAGCGGCCATCTTGAACAGCGCGAGGAGCTTCTCTCCCCTGCCAGCGCGGTATTCGAGGACACACGTACTAGCAGTCGCCTCGTGTTCGCAGAGTCAGTAACATCTCGTCTTCGGCCATGGACTACATTCTGCGCTGGTGCAGGCATGACTCCAATCACCGCTGAACGCTTTGACGTCAGAGCACGGCTATCGGCAGAGGTGCCTATAACCGCCATCGTCAGTGAACTGGGGCAGGGACTTTCGTATGGATTCATTCGACTCGATGTTTCGCTGTTGTTGAAGAGTCCGCAAATAGTACCGGTACCGGCACCAGTCCCGCCGGTGATTCGAGAACGCACATTGGCTGCGGAATTGAGGCTTAGGGCACGAACTGAAGTGAACACGATGAGCGATACTGCGGTGATAGATATAACGCAGGCACTGGGAACACGTGTTTATTCACTTCTGCCGTTCATCTTCTTTAGCAGTGGTTCGGACATTATTGATGCGAGATACAATCGCCTCACAGCCAATGAGACGTCCACATACAAGCCTACCACAAGTGTTGTTCTTGCCGATACAGCAGCAGAGTTCGACAGGAAGGCCACTCTTGAGCTTTACTACAATCTTCTGAACATAGTCGGCCGACGCATGCGCGTGGAGTTTCCTGAAGCGACACTCTTTATCAAGGGCTACGTTGACAATCAGGGTCCAGAGCGCAGCAATACACAGCTGTCACTGCGTCGCGCACTTTCGGTTCGGAGATATCTGCACGATGTCTGGCAGATAGACACATCGAGACTTGTGGTGTCGTCGGGTCTACTCTCACCGACAGCCGCCAGTACGACGATGTCGGACGAGCGAGACCGAATCGATGGGCACGAGGAGAATCGGCGCATCGAGCTTGAGTCCTCTATTCCCGAGGTTCTCGACCCCGTTGTTATCACGGACTCAGTGGTATCATACAAGTCTCCGCGCATTGTTGCTATGCCTAGCATCATTAGTGACTCAACCGACCACCAGTGGCAAATCCTTACACCATGTCAGTCGCCGACCGACACACTCGCACTCACGGGATTGGGAAGCCCCTTGCCTCAGTATGAACTCGATTCTTTTCAGTGTCGAGTTTTAGGGGGCATTGAGCAGCCGGCAATCAATTCGACATTGCGCGTCACAGCCCACGACGGACGTCGAGCAGAGGCGTTTGCCTCGTTGACCGTTGTGGTTAAACGGCAAAAGGTGCTGCTGCGGAGGGCGGATGGTGAACCCATCCAGTATCGGTTCCGGTTGACGCAGTTTCAATACAACAATCAGCGGATGCTGTCTGCGCAGTCGTCAATCATTCAGCGCTACATCACTCCACTACTTCCGGATAATGCGTCCATTCGGATCTATGGGTACACCGATCGCAAGGGTCCTTCAGACCTGAACATGCAGCTTGCTCTCGACCGTGTCAACGAGATACGATCTGCGTTTTCGTCAAACGCATCCGTGACAACCCTTGCCGTTGGAGAGGGTAGCCAAGCATTGCCAACGCCCTTCGACAACACAATGCCGGAAGGGCGACTCTACAATCGCACAGTAGAAGTCCGCGTTCTAATTCCTTCAACTAGCGACAAATGACAAGCTTCTCCATCGTCACAGTATTGCCCTTCTGAATGCGAACCACGTAGAGCCCCGTTGCAAGATCACTGATTGGCAACGCAACAGATTGGGTCATGTCCGGACCATAGAAGCACTCGCGACGAACCACATCGGCAGTCGATGCTGAGTAGATTTCACATCGGACCGGCCATGCATCGGCGTCGGAAATGTCTATCAGAGCAGCTGTACCGTCATCCGTTAGGCGAACACTGCGATCAATCTCATTGTCTTGATCGACGGACGACGTCGTGCCGACAGCTACCTTGATGCGTTTGATGCTGGTGACGTTCCACTCGTCCGTAGCCGAGATCTCGATCTCAGCGACACCCGTCTCCGCAGGCGATGGCTGAAGCCTCAGAGTCTGCATGGGGCCGCTTCCAAACACCCGAATCTCACCAGCACGGAAGAGTACTGATGGTGTGAATGCGACGGCACACTGCAATCGGTAGGGGGCTTCATCGACAATTGAAAACGGAACATCGAGTACGGACGATACCGCCATGCTCGTATCGCGGAGCCGCAGAATCACAGGGGGCTTATTGCGCGCAGTATCCGATGACGAGTACTCGTGTGCTCCGATGTCGTAGCCATTCATCGAAGGCACGTCGATACCAAAGAAATCACGCGTGCCCTGATCAACATTCAGAGCCGCCTTGAGGGGAACACCATTGTCAATTGTCGGCGACCCGATCTGCGCACGATAGGCTTCAATGGACGACGCCACACGAGGCCATGCCGTTGGTGCGGCTCCTAGATTGGTCAACCGTGGGTCGGCGGTCAGGCCAGTAGCAATGCCTTTCAGCAACTCGTTATCCGTTGCCCCACGCCATTCTTCGAGAGACGTATACGTCTTGCCCTGATACTGGATCTTGAATGGCCCTCCAGCCGTCCAGTAGAGATTACCTGCAAAGAACGCACTGTACTTTGCTGGAACCGATATCAGCGGAGCTCCTCCTGTGGCAATAAAGATGTTGTTATACACACCGATGTTCTGCATGCCGGTATTCCACTCGGTGATCTGGAATGCACCATGTGTGGGATTTGCTGCCGTTGGAGTCGTATAGATCGTGTTATTGTAAATCAAAGCGCCATCCATGATGGACTCAGGGCTTCCTTTAAACAAGGTGATACCACTGGCATTGGTACGCCCATCGTTAACGCTGATATTGTAGCGGCAGACATTATTCCGCCACGGGCGGGCATTGGCGTACTGGCCAAGCAAATATCCGCCCCCTGCATTCTCGTGACTGTAACAGTACTGGATGACCGAATTCGTGGTTCCTCCATCGAGGTCAAAACCCAGACCATCGCAGGTGCTCGACGTCTTATTCCGATAGCTTTCGCAGAATTGGATCGTGACCGCATTTGCATCGTAGGTCCAGATACCTCCCGGTCCGCCACAATGCACGTTGGCCTCGCCATTCTCATACGCAACGCAGTACTCAATCAATGCTCCGTCAACGTTGCTCACCACAATTCCGTTACCCTTGATTGACTTCGGGTCTGCAATTCCAGGATTTCTGTAAGCCGCACAACCCCGAATCACAAGGTCCTTGTGAGGATAGCCAACGGTTGCTGGATACCCGTACACCTGAATTCCGTCATGAAGATTATCATGGACAACGAGGTCCTGAAGCACGAGACCATCATAACCTGTTCTGCCATTCCACGCACCAATGCGCACACCAACGCGTCCAAACTGACGAACCTCGATGCGCTCCAATCGGATATCGGCGAATCGCTTATCGCCGGGAACATCCACGTACCACTCGATACCATTCTTTGTATTCGAGTTCATTCCGGAACCGCTGATGATCAGGTCCGAGATGTGAATCGCCTGAGTGTTGTAGGCCGATATGCCAAAGCCATCACCAGCATACAAGGTTGCACGCCCACCTCCGTAACTGGATATGACCAACGGATTGCCTGGGACATTGCCGTCAGAAGCATCAACATATAAGCCCCCGTTGAACGTCTCGCCCCCTTGAAACAAGACGGTATCACCTGCCTTGAGATCGAACGAGTTGACGTTGCCAATGGTCTTCCAGGCAAGTGCGGGGCTTCTGCCACTGTTAGCGTCATTTCCGCTCGGGCTTACGTAATACGTTGCAGCCGATGCAATTCGAGCGAAAAGAATGCATCCAACAACTCCGATCATCAAGATGTTTGTCATACCGGTCACCTGACGTTGAACTTCATCATCAGAATAGTAACAGAGAGAAAAGGTCTCATCACCGTCCGATTATCGGACAACACATCCAACAACGTGCCCAGACTCTGTGACAACAACAGCCGTTACGGGGCCAGCATTGGCGGGCGTTTGCGGACGCATCAAGCGTGTGACGCCGGCATTGAGGTCGTGTGTACCTGATGCGTATCGTCTGCCTTCGAGGTCGTACCATGCGATGGTGACGCTGGTCGCCTGCGATGTGCTGAGTTCCAGGAACGGCCCATCGGTGCTGATGATGCCGCGCGAAGAGATGATTGTAGCGGGTTGTTGCTGACGGTCCTCGTTGACGCTTACCGTGCCCGTGACGGTGAAATCCCACAGCCCCCTGCCATAGGTGCTAAAGCGGAAGATGCCAAGGGGCTCTACACGATCCACATGCCAGTACACCTGATCGGGTGCACCAAGATCGGTCACATCGGTCCATACCTTCGTCTCCGTGTCGCACACAAACGCCCCAACGTCGGTTGCGGCGGCGATGTAGCGTCCATCGAGAGTTGTAGCGATTGACATCACCAGGCACGGCGGCAAGCCCGGCACGGGCGTGAACGTTGCACCGGCATCGGCACTCATGTACACACCCGGTCCATCATAGCCAGAGCCGCCAATGATCACGCGAGCAGGATCCTGCGGAGCCACACAGAGGGCGTTGCCCGAGAAGTAATGACCCGTGATTTTGTCCGGACGCACAAGCTTGGTCCAGGTAAGTCCCCTATCCGTTGTCCGCCAAACACGTGCCGACGATGTGACAACGTAACACACGTTATCATTGGAGGGGGCGAAAGCCAGTGCTGTTATCCGGACATCCGCAACACCCTCGCCAAAGTCAAATGGCAGCGTGTCGATACTCAGCTTATCGCCGGACCTCGTGTAGCGGTACACATAGGCTCCTTTGCCGATGTTCGATCCTCCACCCAACCATGCCTGGTCGGGTTTGGATGAGCCTACCGTGAGTGGAGGCAGCCAGAGATGCCCCTTATGCTTGAATGCCTGCGCTCGCGGCTCCCATCCATCCTCGTGATTAGGGATGAACATCGTAAAGCCCGGATAGACGCAGAAGAGCGACGCTCCCCCATCACCGGAGACGAGGTTCGAATAGTCACCACTGATCATCTGCTGGAATGCTCGGACGCCGCCGCTATCGACGCGACTGCGCTGAAAGCCCTGATCTTGCGAGCCTGCACTTACGACCTGAATATTATCGCGACTCGTGTACGAGCTGTAATACTGACTAATGTTGAGGTTGCGCAGCGAGATGTTGCGCACCTTGTTGCCGCCGGTGCGTGAAATGTAGAGCCCACCGTCTGTGCAGATAAAGGTGATGCCGCTCGGAAATCCATAGATGGCCGGGACATCCGCATGAAGCTTGTTAACTGGGTCTGCGTAGTACTCGCCCCATCCATTGACGAGGAACCATGACAATCCATCATCACCGGACTTGTAGGTATCGACTCCACCAAAGAGCCACTGACCGTTCTCGTGCGAATAGCCGAAACTCTGCTGGTCGAATGAGCCGAACGTCACACCACCTTGCTTCATCCACGTGCGACCACCATCAACACTTAAAAGAAAGGTTGTTGTGTCCGATCGCGGACAGGCGGCCATCACGTAATCTGAAGATGGACCGGCAAACATGACGTAGCCAAGCTTCTTGACGGAGTTAAATGGCTTTGCGGTGATGAGCGAAAGTGAACCACTGGATTCGACACGTGAGAGTGAATCGCTGTGGTAAAGCCAGACGTTCTTGCCACCATCGGACCAGAGTTGTACTTCACCGTCGATCCAACGCATGCGTTGAAAGCTCTTTCCGGAGTCGATGCTACGATACCATACGCTTCTGGCCTTCCACGCCGCCGAGTGATCCCATTCGTTACCAACGGCATGGATCTCCAGACGACCCTCACGCTCGCAGACAAGAGCGTTTGAGAACGCGCCCCAGCGCTGCATCTCCGTAAGCCCCGTTGCCTGAGACCACGTGAGCGTGGCAAGGTCGAGAAGCCACACACGGCAGGCACGGGAAACAACCACCAGGACTTCTGACTTGTCGGGCCGGCGCACAAGACGCAGGTACTGAGGATCCTCGATGCGCCGAGCATCAGTATGACAGGTCCACATTTTTCCGGTGGTATCGCCAGACCAGATCGTACCGCCTGCGCCGGCCAGCCAAACACGTCCGGTAGCATGGTCGTACTCTACGGCCACGACACGTCCAGCCTGGTTCACACTCCCGACCTCGTTCCAGCGTCCGTCCACAGCATCCATTGTTGGCATGCGCTGAAGGTGGCGCCGCTCGAACCGCTGATCGCGCACGGCATCATTGACCACCTTCCAGTTGTACCCAGGTGGTACCACGTGCAAGGATTCGTAAAACTCCCGAGCCTGATCGGCATGCTCAGCCCCCTCCTGCTGATCCTTCA
>JBILLF010000081.1:0-8806 GCA_044376225.1 Patescibacteria group bacterium
CCGCTGTAGATGTCGAAGGACACTCCGTCAACGGCCTTCGCCCACGTGCCTTCAATGTTGAAGTACGTTTTGAGATCCTTGACTTCGACGAGTTTTTCCTGTGACACGAAGGTGTTCCGAAGGTGCTAGAAAAAAAGGTCCTGTTACCGGAGTCGCGAGAAGACCTTCGGGTCGAAGGCTTCGCGAATGCCCTCACCGATGAATACCACCAGTGTGAGCGTTATGAACATTGCACTGAACGGTACGACCACAAGCCAGTAGCGCGTGATGTTCGACAGGCCAACGTTGATCATCTGTCCCCAGGACGGAGTCGGAGGGGGCAGGCCAAATCCCAAATAATCAAGCGACACCAGCGCACTGATCCCACCGACGAGAGCGAACGGGAAGAAGGTGATGATCGGCACAAGGGTGTTCGGCAGAATATGCTTGAGGATGATCGAACGCGTTGGAACACCAATCGATATCGCCGCGGCAACATAGTCGCGCAGGCGCTCACGATAGAACTGCGCCCGCATCTGCGCCGCAATGCCCATCCACGAGAAGAGCACCAATAGCAACACCAGAAGCGCAAACGTCGGATTCACGAAGGAAACGATGATGATGATCAGGAAGAGAAACGGAAGTGCCGTCCAGATCTCCATGAACCGCTGCATCAAGAGATCAAACTTGCCGCCGAAGTATCCCATCATTGCTCCGATCGGAATGCCGATCAGATACTCAAGGATGGCGATCAGGATCGCAAAGGACATCGACACCTGGAATCCGTATGACATCCTGGCCAGCACATCCCGTCCGTTGTCATCGGTACCAAAGACCCGCATAGCCCCGTGTCCGTCCTCTGCAAATGGCTCGACGAAGCTCTCGTTCCCTGCTACGCCAACGTCCTCATTTGGGCTGAACGGGTACAGCGGCATGACAATGAAGTTCTCACTGCCTTGCTCATCCCACTTGGCCTGCAACTCACGGTAGTTTGCCTCACCCTTGTTGCCTGCCTCACCATACTGCTCAGCCGGGTCAAAACTCGACGGAGTAAGCGCCGAGACAAGAGGCAGTGATCCAAGGAAGTCGCGTCCTGCCGGAGAGAACCACTCGCCTTCGTACTGGATCAGCAGCGCCTTGTTGTTGACGAGCAATGGAAGAAAGAACGACAAAGCGTAGGCCGTCAGCAGAATGATCATCGAGTAGTACCCTCGACGCATTCCTTTGAACTTGCGCCAGCGACGCTGGTTGATCGTCAGTGATGTCGATGAAGGGGCTGCGCTCATGATCAGGAGAATCGAATGCGTGGATCGACAAGGGCCAGCATAAAGTCCGAGATGATCGAACCGATCAGATTGATGGTGATCGTGATGACGGCAAAGGCAAAAGCCACGTTCGTGTCTCGCGTGCCGATGGCCTCAAATGAGAGCCGTCCGATCCCGTCGATGTTGAATGCCGTTTCGACAAGGTAGCCCCCTGCCAAGAAAATGCCGATGACCCCGCCGATGGACGCCACAAGTGGGATAATGGAGTTGCGCATGGCGTGAAGCCATATCACGCGGTCCTCACGCAGACCCTTTGCGTAGGCCGTGCGAATGAAGTCTTGCCCAAGTGTTTCCATGAGTGAGTTCTTCATGAGCAGCGTGATCGACGCAAAACCGCCAAGTGTATAGGCTACCGTTGGCAGGACGAAATACCAGGCCCGGTCAAGGATCTGCTCGACTCCGCTGAGCGTCTCGTAATCTGATGACTGAAAGCCCCCTGTCGGAAAGAGGTCAATACCAGACCCACCGCCGAGAATTACCAGCAACACTCCGCCAAGTGCCCATCCCGGCACTGAGAAGGCAATGAAAATGATACTCGAGGAAACCACATCGAACTTGCTTCCGTGACGCAACGCCTTTTGCGTACCTAGGTAAAAGCAAACGACATAGGTGATGACAAAGCTCATCAGGCCAAACTGCATCGAAACCGGAAGGCGCTCGCTGATGAGCTCCACAACCGGCTTGCGGTATCGGAAGGAGTCGCCAAAGTCAAATGTGAAGATGCCGGCAACTTCGCGTTGGTAGAGCCAGACGCTGTTCGGTTTCTGTGACGGGTCAACAAACCAATCGTCAAGGGGATTCGTGGGGTTATCAGCGGCATACACTTTGTATGACCCTGATGCTGCATCTTTACGGGCGATGACCTTGTATCCGCCACCAACATTACGCTCCTCGCCAACCTCTGCCAGGTAGTCATTCACCGGACGTGGGAAGAGCCCCAACCACATAAGGTAGCGCTTCCAGATAGGTTCGTTCACCTGGTAGTAGCGTTGCAGGGCTTCGAGCTGACTCGGAGGTATCGCCATCGATTCGGTTCCGAGTGCCGATCCGCCGCCCTCAGCCCCTTGCCCCTTGCGAAGAGCATTCATCTGCTGGTCGTAGGGTCCGCCCGGAGCAAACTGCACAATAAAGAACACAACGAACGTGGCCCCGAGAAAGGTCGGAATGGCCAGCAGCAGACGACGGATGATGTATTGAAGCATGCCGGGTGTTTAGTTGCCGTCCTTGAAATCGCGCCAGAAGCGGAACTCGGTAATACCCTTGTTTCCGCCGAGGTCCTTCTTGGCCTTGCGAGCATCATCAAGGGCTGCGGCCTTGTCAGGGTCGTACCACCATGTCAGACCAGCCGTACCATAGACATAGCTCAGCTGCGTATACCGGCTGATTCCAAACTCGGGCATTCCAAAACGGTCCCACACGGCAAGGCGGATGCCCTTCGGATTCCACCAGTGGCTCTTCATGGCGTAGCCGTAAACAATGCGGTCGATCTCCTTGATGATCTTGATCTGCTCAGCCACGTTGAAGGTTGAGTCATAGATCGGAAGCAGTTCATCAACACGTGCGTCCTTGAATCCCTGGATGTTGTTGTTGTCGTTCTTATCGGCCAATGAGCCCTTAAGCGACGTTTCGGGATTCGGCGTGATTAGACCGGAGTAACCATAGGAGAAGATCTGGAAGTTGCGCTCATCGATGTTCTTGATGATCGAGTTCCAGTCCATGAGCTTCAGACGCAGGTCGATGCCAACCTTTGCAAGTTCTTGCTGGTACGGAGTCATCCAGCGTTCATCAAGCTTGGAGATGGCCATTTCTAGCACGAACGGTTTGCCGTTCTTAACAAGCCAGCCGTCCTTGTTTCGTGTAGTCCAGCCTGCTTCTGCAAGCAGCTTGGTGGCCGCCGCAGGATCATAGTTGATCTTCGGATTATCCGTACTGGCGTACGGAGTGTTTGGATAGTCCGTATCAAAGGTCTCGTATTCGTTGTAGAGAAGCTTCTCAACGATGGTCTCCCGCGGATAGAGCATCATGAATGCCTTGCGCACACGAATGTCATCGAAGGGGGCTTTTCGCATGTTAAAGGTGATGCCGTTAGTACCCATCGGTCCGTTGTTATAGAAGCGATAGCGGCGCACGTAGCCGTTCTTGATGGCCTCGTAGTCTGTATCCTTAACCCACTTCTCGGTGGTGGCCATGCTGAAACGGAACAGGTCGATCTCACCGGCCTTGAACTTTTCGTACAACAACGTTGCATTATCCTTTACAACGAGATAGTTCACGTAGTCGAAGTTGGCCGTGTACTTCGATGCCGGATAATCCTTTGCCCAATAGTCTGGCCGACGTGTGAGCTTCCAGCCGCTGCCGGCCTTGATGTCTTTTTCAGCGAGGTAGTATGGCCCTGTGCCGGCCGGCATATTGAAGTTGTACTTCTCGAGGAACTCTTTACCGGTAAGTGCGCCGATCTCATGGCTTGGGTAAATGAACATGGCGCTGCCGAAATACAGCAGGTTGCGGAAGTTCACCGTTTTAGCTGTGACCTGAACGATGTACTTGCTCAGGGCTACCGGCTGCTCAAACTTCTCAAACACAAGATTCAGAGCCGGCTCAAGAAGACCCGGGTCAACCATCAACTTCCACGATGCCACAACATCTTCTGCCACAACAGGCTTACCATCTGACCAGCGAGCGTTCGGATCGATTCGGAACGTAAATGTCTTCTTATCCGGGCTCACCTTCCAGTGTGATGCCAGGCCTGGCATGTAGTCACGAGTGATCGGGTGTGTACCGAGGAGTGTTTCGTAGACGTATCCCTTGATCTCGGTATTGACCACCATCGACGAGCCCTGTCCTTCAGGACGAAATGTGGTCGGGAAGGTCATTTCGCCGATCGTGATCTGTCCGCCCTTGACTGCGCGTTCATCGCCGAAGTACTTCATTTCCTCTGGCTTGATCACGTACGACGAGAAGCCGAGCTTCTCTGCAACCTTTTCGAATCCCTCGCCGCCGAGTGTATCGGCAACCGACTTATCAGCTCCTGCCGGGGTGTCGTACTTCTTCCATACGTTCTTGATGTCGGACGTGGCAGCCGTCTTGGATTTTCTGCCGCACCCGGTGGTCATCGTCATGATCGACATCGCCATGAGGCCGGCGATGGCTAGGGTCCAGAGTGAACGATTCGGCGAAACCATAAATCTCCTGGGTGTGAATCACGTTGAAAGGGGCAAAAACGCCGTGGCAAATATACACGCTGCCCTTTGGCGCAGCCAATACTTGCCGTGGTGGGAAGAATCAGCGAATTTGCGGTCATGCCAACCTTCTACCCCGGCGAGATGTCCCATAAGGACCGCCACCAGCTGGTTCTGAGCGGTGTGTCGCCACGCCCCATTGCGTTTATCGGCTCCCAGGATGCCGCTGGCATCTGCAATCTGAGTCCGTATTCGTTTTTCAACGCCTTTGCTTCAAACCCGCCGATCGTAGCTATCGGTCCAGCCATTGCCGCCCGCACGGGTAAGGTAAAGGATACCTGGCGTAACATCATGGACACGGGCGAGTGCACCATAAGCACCGTTCCCTACTCGATCGTGCATCGGATGAATATCACCGCCGGAGACTACCCTCCCGAGGTTGACGAATTCGTTATGGCCGGACTTACCAAGCGTCCATCAATTGTAGTTGCTCCCCCCAGCGTGGCCGAGTCACCCTATGCAATGGAATGTAAGCTCATGGAGAACATTGAGCTTCGACGAGACATTGGTGGCAATGGGAATCTCATGCTCTTGGAAGTTGTGGCCATTCATGTTGCTGACAGCGTCATGTCAGGGGGCAAGATCGATCCCCGACGGCTTGATCACGTGGCACGCATGGGCGGCAATTACTACGCGCGAACAACGGACCTCTTCGAAGCTGCCCAGCCCCTTCACGCCTGCATCGGCATCGACCAGCTCCCGGAACACGTGCGCACAAGCCCCGTCCTGACCGGCAATGACCTTGCCCGGCTAGCCTATGTGGATGTGCTACCGATGCTCGACGGTTCGTATCCGCAATTTGACGAGTCCTACCGTGCCGATTCCTTCGAGATCGAACTCGCCGCCGGCAATCCAGACGGCGCTCTGTTCGTGCTTCTGAACTCTACGCAACGTCACGACCGCATTCTCCTGCACCGCGTCGCCCAACTGCTCATAAGCCAAGGCCGCATCTCCGATGCGTGGCAGACGGTGATGATGGAGTAGGGACGGAGTTACTGAGTTACTGAAGTACTGAAGTACTGAATTACTGAGTTACTGAAGTACTGAATTACTGAGTTACTGAAGTACTGAATTACTGAAGTACGATACTTCACCGCGAAGCCGTCTAGCACCGCGCAGCGGTATCACACGGCGAAGCCGTCTCGCACCGCGCAGCGGTATCACACGGCGAAGCCGTCTCGCACCGCGAAGCGGTATCACACGGCGAAGCCGTATAGCACCGCGAAGCGGTCACTACGGCTCGATCGTACAGAGCAACACGCCCTTTTCGACGGCGGAGCCTTCGTTAGGGGTGAGGTGGCTGACGGTGCCGTCGGCGGGAGATTTGATGGCGTTTTCCATCTTCATGGCTTCGAGGATGAAGAGCGTTTCGCCTTTGCTTACGCTTGCCCCTTCCTTGGTCGTGATGTGCTTGAGCAGGCCGGGCATGGGCGCGGTGAGGCGCACAACGCGCTGCTGCTGAGCCGGTGAGGCCTTGAGGATGTCTAGAAGCTGGGCGTGACGGTCCTTCATCACGCGGGCGGTGTAGGCATAGCCACGCACAGAGATCGTTACGGTGTGCAGTCCGTCACTGTGGATGTGCACAGGCACCTGCCGACCACGGTCAAGCCATTGCCAGATGCCGGGCGCAGTGCCTGGTGTGAGCACGATGTCGTGGCCGTCATGATCAATGGCACCACTGGACGTCAGGTCAACGCTTCGGGTAACGCCGTCGATCTCGGTGGTGACGATGAATCGTGCCATGGACTGGACCTCTTTGTGTGATGTTTTTCAGCTGCAAAACTACGGCCGATACCAGCATTCCTGCGTGGCGATGGCCGCAAGTGGCACGTCATGGGGCTCGGCAGCGATGCTTGGAACAAGCTGACACTGATAGGCGATCCCGATGCCAACCGCCTTCGTCTGCGCAAGAAAACGGTCGTAGTAGCCCTTACCGTACCCAAGTCGGTGACACGTCTTGTCAAAGGCCACCATCGGCACGATCACGGCCGTTGTGTGGTCGAATTGCTCGGCACCGACCACATCCGTAGCAGATTCCGGTATCGGCTCGAGAATGCCGAAACGTCCGGGCTGCCATTGCGTGCGCCACGTTACGCGACAATGCGCGAGGTCCGCGCCGGACTCTGGAGTGATCGGCACGAAAACATTCTTGCCGATGCCCAACGCGTACTCGATGAAGGGCAAGGTCTGCGCTTCCTCTGCCGTGGAGCGATAGACATGCACGCACGAAGCGATCTGAAATGCCCGGTGCTTGTGCGCGCGCTCAAAGATGAGCTGATCCCAGAGCGACCTGTCGGCCGAATCGATCGAAGCTCGACGCACGAGAGCAGCTGCGCGGACCTCCTGCTTGGTCACTCTCCCCTCCTCATGGCAATGATGTCCGGAACCACAATGGCGGCGATCAGAACGCCCCCTCCCAGCATCTGACGTAGCGAGAGTGTCTCGGCACCGATAGCCACAGCGATCACGGAAGCGGCAAGGGGCTCCATGGCAAAGATGATGCCAGCGCGCACTGGATGCGTGTACTGCTGGAACCGCGTCTGCACAAACGTTGGGATGACCGATGCGAAGATGGCGCAATAGACAATGGCAAGAACGGCAGACGATGACAGTGTCATCTGCATAGTGCCGTGCCCGGTTGCGGTGAAGATCAGCATCGAGGCGAGCGCCAGCACAACGGTGGCGGCAAACTGCAACACCACGAGAGCATTCTGCTTATGGGTGTTGTCGCGCACGTCCGAAGTCCATGTGTCGATGTAGACCAGATACACGGCCCAAATGATAGCGCTGACAAGGGTCTGCACATCACCCAGCCGCATGCCCACGAGCTCCGGTGATGTGAACAGATAGAGTCCGCTCAGGATCATCACAATGGATGCGGCATGCGTGCCCTTGAGACGTGAGCCGTGTGTAAAGCGCTGCACAAGCGGCACAAAAGCTACCATCGTTCCGGTGATGAAGGCAGAGGTTGATGCAGAGGTTTCCGTCAGACCAAATGTCTGCAACAGGAAGCCCCCTCCGAAGAGAAATCCTAGGATGCTGCCGCGACGCAGCGTCGTGCGGTCGATCGATGCCAACGACTGACGCCAGACAACGGCTCCAACTAGCAGCGCGAGACCAAATCGCAAGGCGACAAACACCGATGGATCGATCTCGGTCAGCGCCGACTTTATGACCACGAACGTGCCCGCCCAGAGCAGGGTGATCGCTGTCAGCGCGAGCTCAGCATGATGTCGCTGCATCAGCGTCCCGCAGCAGCAAGAAGGTGATGATCGCGCACAACGGCTCTCATTCCCGTGTGGAAGTTCGACAGGTCAAAATGCTCGTCTGGTGAATGCGCGTTCTCATTGTTGAGTCCAAAGCCCATGAGCACTGTCGGGACGTTGAGAACTTGGTCAAACAACAACACTACCGGGATCGAGCCACCTTCGCGTGTGAAGCGGCATTTCGCTGAGAAGGTTTCTTCAAGGGCCTGGGTAGCGGCATGCATTACTGATGAGTCTCGCTCGACGAGGACCGGATCGGCACCGTGCAAATCCTGCACTTGTACGGTTACGCCAACAGGTGCGATCGACTTCACATACGCCGTGAATTTCTCCGCAATGTCATCATGCTTCTGGTGCGGCACGAGGCGCATGCTGACCTTAGCCATAGCCCGCGCCGGCAGCACGGTCTTGGCCCCTTCGCCGGTAAAGCCTCCGAGGATGCCGTTGACGTCGAGCGTTGGACGCGCTCCGAGACGCTCGATGGAGCTGTAGCCCTCTTCGCCAAAAAGCGCGGCAACGTCCACATCGGCCTTCAGGCGATCGTCGCTATGACCGAGCGCCGCAAGGTCTGCTCGCTCCTGTTCGGTAAGGGGCTTGACGTCATCGTAGAAGCCGTCGATGGTAATGTGCCCATGCTCATCCTTGAGCTTGGCAATGATCGTAGCCAGGGCGTTGAGTGGGTTCTGAACCGCGCCCCCGTAGGACCCTGAATGAAGATCGCGGTTCGGCCCTTGCACGTCGATCTGCATGTAGGCCATACCACGAAGGCTATAGACAATCGAAGGTTGGCCCGGTGCAAACATCGACGTATCCGATACCAGCACCGAGTCGCACGCCAGCTTGGTCGCATGTGCCTTCACAAACGGCGCCAGGTGCGTACTGCCAATCTCCTCTTCACCCTCAATCAGCAGCTTGATGTTTACCGGCAGGCGGCCTTCGACGGCCAGTAGCGCTTCGATGGCCTTGATGTGCAGGAAGACCTGTCCTTTGTCGTCGG